>JAQNCM010000088.1 GCA_029237615.1 Mucilaginibacter sp. | reverse complement strand
CATTAAATAAAAACCTTATTGTTTAATAAATTCAAATATTTATTATTTTTAACTAACGTAATTTCATTAATATCATAACTTTGTCATGTTTAGTGAACGCTAAATTATTTTAAACCAATCAATTATACATTCCGTATTTTTATTTTCTGTATTTTTATTAGCTCATGGAAATGGCTACTCAAAAGCTTAAACAACTAAAACTTGTTTTTGTCATCAACTTGTTGATGACCGTTTGGGCGTTTAATGGTGTTGTAAAATCATTCTATAGTCATTCTGAATGGAAAATGATCCTGGCCTCAATAGGGTTTATCGGGCTTTACACAATTTCGTCCCTTGTTTTATACCGAATCTATAAGCTTCGGAAAGTACGAAATTGAACATCCGGCCCCCATCTTGGTTGAACCTTACCGCCGTTTTACAAAATTTCATTTTATCAAAAACCAACAGATGAAACTTTTTGTAATTAAATAATTAAACAAGGAAAGGAACATCACCATGAATGAAGAAAATAAAATCAGCCGGCGGGCAGTTATCAGCGGTTTAGGGGTTGGTCTGGCTGCCGCGGCAGTTACGCCAGTTTTGGGAGTCACCGGAATTTCACATGCAACGGGCACACCGCCGACAGGATTAGAGGATCCTACTACAAAATACCCAAAACCACCTTTTGAGGGTCAATCACAGCCATGGCCGGGGCTTGCCGGCAAAATGAACCCACGCCCTGATCACGGCGAAACCAGCTATAAAGGCTCGGGCCGCTTAACCGGAAGAAAAGCGCTGATTACCGGAGGCGATTCGGGGATGGGACGTGCGGCAGCTATTGCCTATGCACGTGAGGGTGCGGATGTGGCCATAAATTATTTTCCTACTGAAGAGCCGGATGCACGCGAAGTTATACAGCTGATCAAGGCGGAAGGTCGCAAGGCTGTGGCTATTCCCGGCGATTTGCGCGACGAAGCATTTTGCAAACGCCTGGTAGACGAGGCTATAGGCGGCCTCGGTGGTTTAGACATCATAGTGAACAATGCTGGCCGCCAGCAAAGCCACCAGTCAATCCTGGATATTTCGACAGAACAATTCGACTGGACCATGAAGACGAATATTTACGCACCGTTTTGGATCATAAAAGCCGCCCTGCCACACCTGCAGCCCGGATCGGTGATCATTGGTACTACATCTGAACAGGCTTATGATCCGTCCGCTGATCTTTATGATTATGCGCAGACAAAGGCCGCCACAATGAATTATGTTAAATCGCTTGCCAAGCAGCTTGGGCCAAAAGGCATCCGTGTTAACGGCGTGGCCCCGGGCCCTATCTGGACACCTTTGCAGGTGAGCGGCGGGGCAACCCAGGAAAAACTAAAAAGCTTTGGAGGCCAGACCCCTTTCGGGAGGCCAGGTCAGCCGGCAGAATTAGCTTCCATTTATGTACAGCTTGCCGCCAGTGATGCAAGCTATGCTAACGGACAGGTTTATGGCTCCTCTGGAGGATCAGGGCAACCATAATAAAAAAATTTAACATGAATAAAAAGAGGTTGTATCAAAATATTTATCTGGAATGCCAACAAAATAATTACCCTTGGTGCTCTCCGTGCTTTCTTTGCGATCTGTGGTAAATAACCGCAGCGTACGCCGGGAAATACACAAAGCAACACAGAGCTTTAAATACAAAAATCACTTCGATACTGCCTCTTTTTGCTATGCAGAATGACATCTTACAATACTTGCTGCTTTACATCCGCATATTACCCATACCATTATTCCCTGCCCCGTTTTTAAATATTGCTTCGCTGTTTAAAAGGTAGGTCCCACCGGTTACTACAAGTTCGCCCAAACTTAAGCCCGAAAGTACGCTCACGTAGCTTTGGTTACCCGGACCTGTTTTAACCATCCTTGGCGAGAAGCTTCCAGCGGCATTTTTTACCCAAACCATACTTCCTTTTTCCGACTTTAAAATAGCAGAAGCACGCACCGCTAAAGAACGCTGCTGCCCCTTACCGGCAGAAATATAAGCCAGCATTCCGGGTCTTAACAGCCCCTTCGGATTAGCAATGCTTACCCGTATCAAGTCTACTTTAGCGCCATCAGACAACTCGGGGTTCACAAATACAATTTTCCCGATTAGTATTTCGCTGCCCAAATCGGGGAAGGAAACATTTACGTGGTCATTTACCCTGTAGGCCGCAGTTTCACTGGCATACACCTGTGCTGCTACCCATAGCATGTTTAGTGCCTGGGTTTTCAAAATAGGCATTCCTTCTGCAACATAATCACCCTCGTGTACGGATATCTCATTTACTGTCCCGCTCACCTGGCTTAAAATGGTTACTGTAGCCGATGCCGTGCCTGCCGCAGCCAGCTTTTTTATCTGTACAGGAGATAATTCCCACAACGCCAATTTATTTTCGGCTGCGGTGATTAGCTGTCCATAATCTACATCAGGATTATTTAACACCTTTTGCTGCTGCCTTGCCAATAAATATTCCTTTTCCGCTTCCAGCAGGTCTTCGCTGTAGATCGTATAAATGGGCTGGCCTATGCCAATTTTCTCACCAACAGTGCGTATAAAAAGCCGCTGTATCCTGCCGGCAATCCTTGTGCTCACTTGTTCTGCCTGGGTTTCGTTGGTGGTCACCGTTCCTGTTATTGTCTTCTCATCGCCAATGTTTTCAGCCCGAACGGTATCTGTTTCAATACCGCCCAGCTTTATCTGCGTGGCCGTTAGGGTTATCTGACCGGAGTCTTTACCGGAACTTGTTGCTGTCAGCTCAACCTTTATCAGTTTCATCCCACAAATCGGGCAATCTCCCGGGTGCTCTTCATGTACCTGCGGGTGCATGGAGCAGGTATAATAACTTTTGCTTTGCACCCGGTTAACAACCGGCTGTACTTTTTGCTTACAGGCAAAAAATAATACGCTTACCAATAAAGCGATGCCAAAGTAGCTGATCCCCTTTATTTTCATTTTTTTAAATTTTAATAAAATTTTCACTATCTGCAAGGTATTGTGCGTTACCGGCAATACTGTCGGCCACGGTTAAACCCCTGGTTATTTGTACCTCATTACCAGTTATTGCACCTGTGTTTACCTGGTGGGCTTGGTAAAAGCCTCCTTTTTTAAGCCATACAATCTGTGTACGGCCCAGGTAAAGCAGTGCAGTCCGCGGGATCCATAGTCCGTTTACGCGGCCGCTTGCTATGGTTGCTTTTATCAGGCTGTTTACCTTCAGGTTATGTTCCATATTATCTATATAAACCCTTACACTGGTCCTTTTATCACCATCCGATAAAAAAGGTTCAATAAAATTGACCTCGCCTTTTATGCTAATGGTCGGCATATCCGGTAAACTAAGGGTCACCGGTTCATTTAACTTTAATTTTGCGACATAGGCAGGGTCAACCTTAAGAATAGCCCATAAATGATGCGGATTAACGACATAAAAAATCGTTTGTCCTTTTTCTACATACATCCCTTCTTTTACCGATAACGGGATATCACTGCTAAAATCGGGTTGCGGCTTAACCCCGGCGTTTCCCGACATCTGGCTGTGTGCTACATCATGAACATGCCCCTCGTAAGGACTATAAACCGGTAAACTATAAAAAGGCGTTCTGTGCCTTATCACCTGGCTTATCTGGGCTGAAGTTACCCCCAGCAATAATAATTTTTGTTTGGCAGCATCAATTAAGACGCTTTCCTGCGGTGAATTTTTCAACAGGAATAACAGATCCTGCTGGGCAGTTACCATATCCGGACTGTAAATATCAAAAACACGCTCGCCGCGATGAATATCCTGGAAGGCAGATTTGATATACAGCTTTTCGATCCTACCCGAAAAACGGGCTGCTATATTATTGTAGGTCCGGGTGTCAAAATCTAAATACCCTTCTGCCGGAATCGTTGTTATTACTTCTTTAACCTGCGGGGTAACCGCATTCACAGCAGCAATAACCGATGAATTTACCGGTTGCAAAACCATATGCAGATTTACAACTGAACTTCCGGTTATCGGTTGAGGTCGATTTTTTTGCTGTTGCCGGCAGGCGGTTACCGCCAGCATGGTCATAAGACCCGCAGCCAATAATATTTTAATACCGCTCATTTTCTTTTTCATAAGCTACCTGTAATTGTAAAAGTTCCTGTAAGCGGTCCAACGCTTCCATCCTGGTGAGCTGTAAGTTTTTGATCCCATCTAATACTGAAGACAGATCGCCCGTATTTTGCTCATAAGCGAGTAAGGCCGTTTTATAACTGTTTTGCAAAGCAGGAATAATGTTTTGCTCATAATTTTTTAGCTGCTTCTTTTTACTGCTGATGTCCAGCCTAAAAGTAGCCAGTTGCCCCTCTGCCTCGTTGAGCTTGTCCAGCTTTTCATTTTGTAATTCCGCCACTTCATATTTAATGCCCTTTAAATTCGCTCTGTACTCTTTCGATGCCCAGGGTACAATAGGAATAGTGACTGAAGCCATTAAAATGTATTGGTTTGGATAACCACCATAACTGAACATGTGCCCTGCCTGAATACCAAAGTCAGGTTTGCGCTTGCTGTATTCAACTCCGGCACTTAATTGCTGTAACCGGATGTTGCGGTCAATTGCTTTAATGTCACTTCGTGAAGCTGCTAAACCGGCTGTGTCTGTTAAGTTCGCTTCGTATTCTTTTATAACGACGTTAGTATCAACTGCAAATACTGTTTGCTTATTCTGGTTCATCAGGGTATTTAACATAACCCTTTCTTCTCGCAACTGGTTATCGAGTTGCTCCTGCGTATTGTCCAATTGGTACAAATCGGCTTTGGCTTTATAAATGTTGCTCAGTTTTTCCTTTCCATAGGTCAGTTTAATATTGGCATCCTTCAGCATATAATCCAATAGCTTCCGGGTATTTTCAAGCAGGATCAGCTTTTTTTGGATGATCACCTGGTCATAATAGTTCTGCCTGGCCTGCGCCAATAACTGGTTTTTTAAATAAGCCTGTTGCTGTTCGGTCACTGCCGACATACCCTGCATATACATTTCCTTAGCTTTTAGTTTTGCAGGATTGATAAACATTTGATCAGCCTGGATCATAAATGAGCCCATGTTAGGATTGAGAGAGTAGGGTGTTTGGTATTGCCCAGCACTGATCTTTGGCGCATCAAGGCTTTTTGCACCTTTTGCATATTCATTTTGTGCGTTTGCCCTGGCAGTATAGGCCAGCAAAGAAGGGTTCGTCCGACTTATCCTTGCCAAAACGGTATCCAGCGGCAACACAGGCGACTGTGCTTTAAGTAAATTAAAGGCCAGCAGCCCGGAAAAAAGCACCAGGTTAAATTTCTTTTTCATGCTCGTTTTTGTTTATAGCCAATACTTCCAGTTTGCCATGTTTTCTTAATTCATATTCCTTTACCATCAGGAAGATAAGCGGAGTAACCAGCAGGATATGCGTGGAAGAAGTTAATACCCCACCAATCATCGGCAGCACCACCGGGCGCATTACATCGCTCCCTGTGCCCGTTGCCCATAATACCGGCACTAATCCGAATAAGGCCACGCTAACCGTCATAAGCTTAGGCCTTAACCTTTTAATGGCACCATTCATCACATACACCCGCAGATCTTCCCTGGTGATGGTTTCTTTGGAATTACCTTTTAATGCGACCAGCTGCTGCATGGCATCATTGAGATAGATCACCATTACAATACCCGTTTCTACCGCGATGCCAAAAAGGGCAATAAACCCTACCGCAACTGCAACCGATAAATGCACGCCGAAGAAATAAACCATATAAGCGCCGCCAATCAAAGCAAAGGGAATACTGATCAAACTAAAAAAAGCTTCGCGGACGGAATGAAAGGCAAAATACAGGCATGCAAAAATGATGATCAATACAATAGGCAATATCATTTTTAAAGTATGTTCCGCACGTATTAAATTTTCATATTGGCCGCTCCATTCTATAAAATAACCTTTAGGCAAGGTTTTAACCATGTTATTTAATTTGTCCTGCGCCTCCTGCACGGTGCTGCCGAGGTCCCGGTCGCGCACATTAAATAATACCGTTCCCCGCAACAGCGCATTCTCCGACTGGATCATGGCCGGCCCATCGCTTATTTTAATATCTGCAACGGATGATAAGGGAATAGGGCCATTGTTTGGTGTTTGCACCAGCGTGCGTTTAATCTCATCCAGATTGCTGCGATAGTCCTGCGCAAATCGCAGGTTTACGCTGAATCTTTGCCTGCCTTCTATGGTAGTAGTTATGTTCATTCCTCCCAAAGCGCTTTCAATCACCTGGTTTACATCATCCACACTCAATCCTACCCTGCCAATCGCATCCTTGTTTACCTGTATATCCAGGTATTTTCCACCGGTTATCGGGTCAACATACAGGTCTTTTACGCCATTGATACCCTGTAAAGCTTGTTTCATCTGGCTTGATAGTGCATAGATCGTGTCCAGGTTTTGCCCGTATACCTTCAAACCTACATCGGTGCGGATACCGGTTGAAAGCATATTAATGCGATTGATGATAGGCTGTGTCCAGCCGTTTACTACACCGGGTATTTGGAGTTTGGTATTCAGTTCATTAATAATGTCTTCCTTTTTGATGCCTTTGCGCCACTCATCAGCGGGCTTTAAAAGGATAATTGTTTCCACCATACTAATTGGCGAATTGTCGGTGGCAGTATTTGCCCGTCCGGCTTTTCCCAAAACATTTTTTACTTCGGGAATACTTTTGATGATCCTGTCCTGCACTTGTAAAAGCTGTTTTGCCTGGGCATTAGAGATGTCAGGTAAAGTGACCGGCATAAATAGGATGCTTCCCTCATCCAGCGGTGGCATAAATTCACTACCGAGACTTAATAATAAAGGTATGCTGATGAGCAATGCGATTATATTAATGGCAAGCGTTGTTTTGCGCCAGGTGATACACCTGTTTAGAACAGGCTGGTAAATCCGTTCCATAAAACGGTTTATAGGATTATGGTCATCTGTTCTTAACTTGCCTTTCAGGAAAAAGGAGATCAGAACCGGGGCAAGCGTTACAGCCAGTATTGCGTCAATCGCAAGGATAAATGACTTGGTCCAGGCCAGCGGGCCGAACAATTTTCCTTCCTGTCCTTCCAGTAAAAATACCGGCAGAAAAGAGGTTACAATGATCAGCGTAGAAAAAAATACGCCGCGGCCCACCTGTTTACAGGACGCTTCTATAATTTTAATTCGTTCTGCTGTGGTCATGATTTTTCTTTTTGTTGGGCAACGGCGAGGTTGCGGTGTGAATTTTCAACCATTACAATCCCGTTATCTACAATAACCCCTATCGCCAATGCTATACCGGTTAATGACATGATGTTGGAGGATATGCCAAAGGCATTTAGCAGGATGAAGCTGGACGCTACTGTAATGGGTATTTGTATGATTATGCTCAACGCGCTCCGCCAGCTAAACAGGAAAAGAATAACAATAATAGATACCGTTATCATTTCTTCTATTAAGGTATGTTTAACTGAACCAACCGCATTTTCAATCAGCTCGCTGCGGTCATAAGCGATCTTGAATTTCACACCGGGCGGTAATCCTTTTTGTATATCCGCCATTTTATCTTTCACCGCATGGATCACTTTATCCGCATTTTCCCCATACCGCATTACCACAATGCCGCCCACTGCTTCTCCCTCACCGTTCTGATCAAATATGCCCAGACGCAGGTCGCCGCCCATTTGTACGGTTGCTATATCTTTCACTTTTACCGCTACGGTATTGATCGTCCCGATGGATATATTCTCCACATCCCGGATGTCTTTAATATAACCCAGCCCCCGTATAATATACCCGGTGCCGTTCATCTCAAACTTTCTGCCCCCTACATCATTGTTATTGCTTTTAAC
>JAQNCM010000065.1 GCA_029237615.1 Mucilaginibacter sp. | reverse complement strand
TTTTCTCAGGATTCATCCATATCCGCATACTGAAATCGTCGGTAAACCGGTTAATACTCCCCACCCCGGGAACCCGGAGCAAGGCATCCTGGATAAAAATATTGGTGTAATTATCCAGAAAGGTAATATTGTGCGAGTCCTTTGGTGCAAAAATAGCGACCATCATCAGCATGCTTGGATTTACCGCACGCACGGTAAGCCCCAATCGACTTACTACAGCAGGTAATAATGGCGTGGCAATACTTACCCTGTTTTGTACGTCAAGTGCTGCAACATCTATATTCGTTCCAATTTTAAAGGTAACATTCAGCGTCATCAGCCCATTATTAGTACTGTTGCTCTGCATATACTCCATACCCGGAGTTCCATTTACCTGCTCTTCAATGGGTGTTGCCACAGTTTGCTCAACTGTTTGCGCGTCTGCCCCGGTAAATTGCCCGTTAACCTGTACTATAGGAGGAGTAATATCCGGGTATTGATCTATCGGCAGCAATAAAATACTTACTGTACCGGTTATCACCAATACAATAGATATAACTATGGCAGTTACGGGTCTTTTAATAAAGGTATTAGCAATCATACATTAACTCTTCTAAAACGCACAAATTTTGTGTAAATATTTACTGCTACCGACCTTTTTTGCCGCCAGACGATGGGGCTACTTTGTTGGCTGTAGTGATTTGTGAACCATCATGAAGCTGCTGTACACCATCTACAACTATCCTGTCTCCGGCACTGACCCCGCTTTTTATGATTTGATCAGGCCCGATAGTTTGACCAACCTGGACTTTTTTCTGAACGGCTATAAGTTTTGGTTTCGCGGAAGTATCCGACTTGGCATTTGGATTCTTTTTGAGGCTGTCCGGAGATATTCTTACAACACTGTCTTTTGCTACAAATACAAAGTATTCGCCCATTTGCTCAACAACGGCTTTGCCCGGTAAAACCAATTGAGGTTCTGTCTCCTGGTTATGTACCCTCACTACGCAACTCATGCCCACTCTTAAATAAAGTTCAGGGTTATCAAATACCAGCCTTACCCTTATAGAACCAGTTTGCGCATCAACCGCACGATCAATTACAGATATTTTTCCGGTATGCTGGTAGAGTGAATTATCGGGCATTAAGATGGTAAACAAAGAGTCAACCGGTTGTTGCTTATTGTGTTGCAATTTTTCAAAGAATGGTAAATTCTTTTCGTTTATTATAAAATCAACAGCCATTGGGTTGTCCGTTGAAATAGTATTTAAAATAGTAGCACCCGGATTTACAACATCACCAAGCTTTACCATGCTAAATCCGATAGTGCCGTCAAAAGGGGCTGTTACTATGGCATAATTTAAATTGGTTTTGGCTGTTTTAACCGCCTGCTCTGCCGCCTTTACAGCGTTTTTTGCGTTGAGCAATGTAATTACCGCATGGTCATACAGCTGTTTGGCAACTGCATTGTATTTATTTAAATATTCATACCGGTCGGCGTCCTGTTGCGACTGTACTAAATTTCCCTGTGCAACTTTCAAATTGGCCACTGCCGCATCGTAATTATTCAGATAAATGCGTTCATCTATCTCATAAAGCTTCTGCCCTTTGGTTACATGGGTACCTTCTTTAAAAAATATCCCCGTAATTGCGCCGGTTATTTGCGGAAGCAGGTTAACCTGGCTCAGCGCAGCTGTTGTTGCAGGATATTTATCATAATACAAAACGTGCTTTGTTGTTAAAGTCATTAAATTAACAGGCATTTCCGGGTTAACAGGTGGCTGCTTCTGTTTACAGGCGGTAAGTATTATGCAACTGATAAAAATGGTACTTACTATTACTCTATTCATAGAGGCGGTTTGATTGATGAAATTAATAAGAAATATTCCCCATGGCTTTTTGCAGATCTATCTTATTTGATAATACCTGGAATAAAGCGTTTAAGTAATTGATTTCTGATGTTATTAAATTTGATTCGGCGGTAATTACGTTCAAATACGGCACAATTCCTTGTTTATACTGCAGCTCTACAACAAAATATACACGCCTGGCTAATGCTACGTTTCTTTGTAATAACTGTAAATTGTAATAATTACCCTTGTAGTTGGCCAACGCGGATGTATATTCTACATTTATCAGGGACCTGAGGTCTGTTTCGTTCCAGTGAATAATTTGCTGCTGCAGCTTTGCCTTCCGCTCATTATTTAACCGCGCAAAACCTGTGAAAATTGGTATGCTGAAGGATAGACCAACCAGCGAGCTTGGATATGCGTTACTTAACAGGCTATTATAGTTGTTGTTGGCAAAATATAAATTGTAGTTATAAAAAGCAGACAAGGTTGGAAGCCATGAAAACCGGTAATAATTGGTAAGCTGTGATTGCAGATCCTCAGTGTTTCTTATTTCCTGTAATTCTATGCGTTTTTCATATCGCAATTGTTCTGTTGTATCAATGTGAATGGCGTTTTTCATCGCTAAAGTATCAAAAACAACATTGAATTGTCTTTCAGGCGGAAAGCCCATCAGCCTTTTTAAAGAGGCATATTGCGGAACCACATTTTCATTCGCCAGCTTTAATTGTGCTTTTGAATTGTTTAAGGTTATTGCAGCCTGTTCATAATCTGTTTCATCTACAATACCGCCTTTATATTGAATATACGCATCTCTGAGGCTTTTACCCAAACGTGCGGTATCTTCTTTAAAAACATTGATCTGTTCGAGTGTGTTTAATAGTGTGTAGAATGATTTACTTACCGACGAGACGATGAATATTTTGGCGCTATCGGTAGCTAGCTGCGCCTGCTTTACATATAACGGAGCGCTTTTTGAAGCATACAATAAACCCGGAGAGAATATAGCCTGCGATACGGCAACGCCGGGAACAAAAATATTCGCAGAATTATTGCTGTAGCCTTGTGTGATTGTAGTTATGTTTGAATTGGTGCGCTTTATATAATGGGTTAAAGTTCCGGAAGAACTCACCTGCGGCAGCCAACCCGCCAGGCTTATTGCATTAGTGGTTTTTGTAACGTCAATATTTATATTGGCTTCATTTATACCGGGCTGATGGATCAAAGCATAATCAATACACTGATTGAGTGTTAAATATTGGTCGCTGCTGTTTTTACCGGTGTCTTTTACAACTACCGGCAAAAGCAAACTGTTTTTACTTGTGTCAGGCACAACCAAAGGCGGGGCAATAGTTGCCGGGGTAGCATTTTTTGGCACTGGTCTTTGGGAAAAAGCAAATAATGGCAAAAAAAACAAACCGAAAATAAGAAATAAGGCATTTATAGCTTTCATATTATAATATTTCGCCATTTTAAAACAGTATTATTTATATTGTTAATACACAATATTTCAGAAGTGTATATTTCTTGATCCAAAGCATCAATAAAGGTACCAGGGCTGATTTGATTGCGTTTGTAAAATTGCTAAAAACAAAGAACGTACAAGGTAACAATATTGTTAAAATGTTATTGCAAACCTTAATCAAGTGATATTGTTACCACAACGCTAAAAAATATTTCCAGCTTAAGCAACTTAATTAGATTATAAATCGCAGGAAGCTAACTTAAGGCCATTTTTGTTTAGAAGATCATTTGACATTTGATACGAAATGTTAGCCGCCAACGTAAAAATTATTTATATTCTATTAGTAAGTTCATAACCCTGGTATTGAAATTGCCGGGATTTATCCCGATAAGATTGTTTACGGAAGCAAAGTAGTTATCATCACCACTGCCACAATCAATTAGTGTTTTAATTCCTTCTGAACCTTTTTTCCGTTCCACTTCATCACATATCAGGCTTGAAATTAGCGACCTGACCTTTGTTTGCGAATAAAAAATAAAGGGATTTTTCTGAAATAACTCCAGCAAACTTACCCCGGGGTGTTGTTGTAGATAATCTTTTAAAACAGTGACCAATTGGGACTGAGTGATCATATCGCCATTTTGGTCGGTATAGTAGGCGTTTCCCCAGCTATAGGCTACCCCTTCTTCGGCAGCAGAATTACGGGTATTCTTCCTGACTTTTGCTGCGTAGTAATGAAATAAGTCATGCGAAAAGTCCTCATTATGCATAATTGAAAAAATTGTGCCCTCATCAACGCCTAATCCATCATTAGTAATACCGGCTGATTCACTATCATATGCGCATCCGAGCAAGTTCAATATTTGCTGATAATTATCACACAAATAAAAATCAAGTTTTTCAGGTTCGAGTCCCAGTTTTTTAGCTATAAGTATATTTTTTTGATTGAATTTCTTTGCTCTCTTTAGATTGATGTAGTCGCAGTAATGATAAGTAATCGTACCGGTCTTAACCGTTCGCCAATTTCGGGTAAGGTAATAAACAGGTATTGAAAAAGTAATTTTGTTGTCACTAACATCCGCGATGACGTTAATTATAGCTCTTAAAGCATTATTATTTATAAAAGCCACCGAAACATAGTATTGATTTTTATCAACCGGAAAAAGATTGATGATCTGCGGCTTATAAAAGTGAAGTTCCTTTTCTTTTCCATTGTTTTCAACTCCTTTAAACCATTTAAAGATGGACATGCTTAGGGATGAACCATTGTGTTCAATTTCGTTTGGGTCCAGACTTCCCTGGCCGATATGTGTTAAAAGTGTATCTAATGCATTAAATACTTTAAGTTGAATAGCTGCAGGGATGAGGATATTAACATTTTTTGCCAAAGGAGTTTGCGCCTTTAAATAAAGACTGGAAAACAGCAAAAAAATAAATGGTAAAACACTTTTCTTCATCAGGTGATAATGTTAAGGCGAGCGTAAATATGAGCAATATTTAGCAAATTCCGTATTATCCGCCAGGGTGTCGTTTATGATCACCCGAACTGCATCATAATATCTTGCCAGTATTATTTTAATGGCTTACAGATCTATCTCCTGGCTGTTAAGCAATAAAAATTCCGTCAGTTTGTCCTGCAGCTGATGAAACCGGGCAACTACTTTCAATCCGTATTCAGTTACTACGGCCTTCCCTCCGCCTTTGCCACCTCTGTGGGATACAACCACCGGAGAGCTAAAATGATCATTCATATCATTTACCAGGTCCCAGGCCTGTTTGTACGACATTTTCATCTGCAACGCAGCCTGACGTATGGATCCTGATGTGTGTATACGCTCCAGCAATTCAACCCGGCCATGGCCAAGCAACTTACCTTCAGGCGTTTCTATCCATATTCTGCCGTTTAATTTAAGCAATGGTTGATTCATTTATTAACACCGATGAAAGTATAATTAATCACAAACATATACAAGTAAAATTGGTTTTGAATCAATACTAAGGGGTAACTTCAAATTCATAATAAATCAACAGTTCATTTAATAATTTAATGTCAAAACTTTCCGAGAGATTACAAGCATTTAATAGCCACTTATTGCCCGATATGGTGCAGTTAAAATACGAAGCCATGGCCGAAAATACGTTTCGTTTTTATCGGGGTACCTGTCACCTGTTTTACGAGGATCTATCCAAAGCCAACCCTTTACCGCTTTCCCCTTTGGGATGGATATGCGGCGATCTGCACATTGAAAATTACGGAAGTTATAAAGGCGATAATAAGCTGGTTTACTTTGACCTGAACGATTTTGACGAAAGCATCTTAGCACCTGTCTGCTACGAACTTGCAAGGATGGTCACCAGTATTTTTATCGCTTTCGGGTCGCTGAAAATTGAACCCGAAAAAGCGCTAAATATGGCCCGGCTTTATTTAAAAACATATTCCGCAACACTGGCTAAAGCTAAAGCTATTTATATTGAACCCCGCACTGCAAAAGGCATTGTTTGTGATTTTTTAAATGCCGTAGATAAAACGACTGAAAAAGACCTGTTAAAAAAGAAAACCGTTAGTAAAAGAAAAAAACTGATTTTGTCGTTGGAAGATGAAAGACATTTTAAGCTGGACAAAAAACTGCGGCAGGAACTTAAGGCTCATGTAGACGAATGGATTGCCAACAGCAGCGACGGTCCATATAATTATAAAGTCAAAGGAGTTATTTTTCGCGTGGCAGGCACCGGTAGCCTGGGTTTGAAACGGTATTTATTTTTGCTGAAGAGTACCAATACGAAAAATAAATACCTGTTGGCAGATATGAAACAGGCCGCTCCATCATCTGTGCGGCCATTTGTACCTGTAAAACAATTGCAATGGGAAACCGAGGCTGAACGTATCATCAGCATCCAGAAAAGGATGCAAAATGTTTCGGCATCGTTGTTAAGCACTACGGTGTTCAGAGGTGAATCTTACGTGATACAGGAGTTGCAGCCGGTTAAAGATACCATCAAGTTTAAGTTACTTAAAAATGATTACAGGAATATCTACCAGGTAATAGATGATATGGCAGCGCTAACGGCCTCGGCAGAGCTGCGAAGCGGCGGTATCCAGGGATCATCTATTATTGACGATCTTTCTGCCTTCGGAAAATCATGCGAATGGCAGGAAGAAGTAATTGACTATTCTTTAAAATATTCCCAAAAGGTAAAACGGTACTATGAACAATTTTTAAGCGATTATAAAAAAGGTGTTTTTGCATTAAAAACTGGTGAGCAAGACACTGACAAAGATCAATTACCTCCTGGCCCCGATCGCATATTTTATCCCGCCCAATAAATGCCCTAAATACAGCGGGTCACTATAAGACTCATCGGTATGGCCAAGTTCGGTATAAAAAGCCCTGCCGCCGTCATAGTCATGATACCAGCTCATGGGGTGGTTATCGCCCATTGTTCCACCGGTGTAGCTCTTTTCATCTATCGTGATCAGCACATGAAGATTGGGCGCTACCCATTTAAAATTATACAGTTCGTCAAACCGTTTCCAATCAGCCGGCAAATTTCTGGTTGCAATAAAGTTACGGTCAACTACATGGAACACGGCAGTTTGCTGCGCCGGGTGACTTTTAAAATAAGCTCCTACCAGGTTACCATACCATGGCCAGTCGTACTCGGTATCAGTGGCAGAATGTACCCCCACAAATCCACCACCCGCATGGATGTATTTCTCAAACTCACCCTGTTGCTGATCATTCAATACATCACCGGTTGTATTTAAAAATATGACAGCTGCGTATTGTTTCAGATTATTGTAAGTAAACTTTTTTGAATCAGTAGTAGTATCCACATCAAAATTATTTTCCTGTCCCAGCTTCGTAACGGCAGCAATCCCGGCAGGTATGGAAGTATGATGAAAGCCAGCGGTTTTGCTGAATATAAGCACTTTTGGCTTTGCAGCAATTGTTAAACCCAATATACATAATACGCTTAAAATTAATAGTTTATGTTTCATAGTTTATGTATTAATAGTAAACACTTTGATTTTTTAACTCCTATACCTTTCGCCTTTAACCTTTTAGCTTTCACCTCTCCTAAATATTCCCTTTCTTCAATTCATCAGCAGCAAAGTTAGCCGCACGTGCCGTTAAGGCCATATAAGTTAGGGAAGGATTTTGACAAGCCGATGAAACCATGCAGGAGCCATCAGTTACAAAAACATTTTTGGCATCCCAAACCTGGTTGTTTAAATTCAGCACCGACGTTTTTGGATCATGCCCCATCCGTGCCGAGCCCATTTCATGTATGCCGTCGCCTACTTTGTGTCCATGGTCCCACGAGGTGATATGTTTTACACCTGCATTCTCCAGCATTTCCCTGGCTTCCTTTACAATATCCACCCGCATCTTTTTTTCATTGTCCTTTATTTCGGCATCCATCGCCAAAATTGGCAATCCCCATTTATCTTTCCTATGCGGGTCAAGGACGATCTTATTTTCGTGGTAAGGCAAAAGCTCACCAAAGCCGCCAATACCGATAGTCCACTGGCCAGGTTCTGTTATAGCTTCTTTAAAAGCAGCGCCCACGTTTAGTTCGGCAACGTTGCGGCTCCAGCCATCCCGGCTTGCAGCGCCCTGGTAGCCAAAACCGCGCATGTAATCACGCTTATCGCCAAAAAGATTAGCGAAGCGTACTACATAAATACCGTTGGGCCTTCTGCCGAAATAGTATTTATCCTCGAAGCCATCTACCGTGCCGGATGCACCGAGGTTATAATGGTGGTCCATAATATTATGCCCAAGTTCGCCACTGCTGCTGCCTAAGCCGCCAGGCCAAATATCGGTAGCTGAGTTCATTAATACCCAGGCACTGTTTAAGGCAGAAGCGTTTACAAAAACAATTTTTGCGTGGTATTCGTAGGTATGGTTTGTTTCTGCATCCAGCACTTCTACCCCGGTAGCTTTTTGTGTATCCTTATTGTAAATGATTTTAGTGACAATAGAAAAAGGCCTTACGGTTAAATTACCGGTTGCTGCCGCGGCAGGTAACGTGGACGACTGCGTGCTAAAATATCCCCCGAAAGGGCATCCCTCCCAACACCTGTTCCTGAAATGACATGCGTTCCTGCCCGGAATGGCTTCTGTAAGGTTTGCGCTGCGGCCAATTATCATGTGGCGGGTATCGTTATAATGTTTCTTTAGCCTTTCAGATACATCCTTCTCCACGCAGTTCATATCCATTGGCTTCAAAAAGTGTCCGTCCGGTAATTGTGCCAGTCCCTCTTTTGATCCGTTTACACCGGCAAACTTCTCCACATGGTCATACCAGGGCGCAATGTCTTTATAGCGAATAGGCCAGTCAATCGCCCAGTTGTCCTTTAAATTTGCTTCAAAGTCAAAATCGCTCCAGCGGTAGCTTTGCCTGCCCCATAAAATGGACCGTCCACCCAGTTGATACGAGCGCCACCAGTTAAATGGTTTTATTTCGGTATAAGGTGCATCCTGTTCGTTGGCCCAGTAATCCATTATGGGCTCTGTAGCTCCCCATCCGCGCGAAATAACCGGGCGCACCTTTCGCTGTTCCCTGGTAACATTCCCTCTATGCCCAAATTCCCAGGGATCTTTGGCGGCAGATTTATAGTCTTTTAAATGTTCGAAATTACGGCCTCGCTCCAGCATAATGGTTTTTAAACCTTGTTCTGTCAATTCCTTTGCTGCCCATCCACCGCTTATGCCCGAGCCAATAACAATTGCATCGTAAGTATTATTGGCTTTAGCCTTACCATTTATAGTAACAGTATCTGTAGACATAATTTGAAACGTTAACAGCGCCCGGCGCCTGGTGTATAATTGGTATTACAATAATATTGATTAAAACCAATTATAGCAAGGGATTAATTATGAAGAAATAATTGGTTATTGAATTGTTACCGGACGGCAATGCAGTATAGTTACTCACCCGATCTGCGCTCCGATTGATCACCCTCCTTTGGCAAGCCAAAAGTGGATTGAAGAAAATAAAATACAGCTACTCTCTTTACGATTTGTCGTAGAGAGTCGACGCGCGAAGCATCGTCGGGGTGAGTCAACTACATAGTGCTTTTCGCCTTTCACCTTTCGTCTCCTTTTAGTAATTTGCCCTTTCATTAAAAATTATGAGCATAAGCAGCTATGGCTTACAGGATATTAAAAAGGAAATACAGCATTTGCCGCCTGAGCAGATAGCCGAACTGTGCCTGCGGCTTGCGCGTTATAAAAAAGAAAATAAAGAACTGCTTGCCTACCTGTTGTTTGAAGCCAATGATGAACACCAGTTTATTGAGAAAATAAAGGCCGAGGTTGGTTTTATGTTTAGTCAGCTGCCGTCACAAAGTTACCTGGCTGCAAAAAGCATTCGTAAAATATTAAGGCTTATCAGCAAATACAACAAATTTATAGGCTCCAAACAAGCGGAAATTGATATGCTTATGAATTTTTGCACTAACTACCTGCAATATACCGATAAGCGTAACGCCTACAAACCATTGCGGCTGATCTTATTCAGACAGGTGCAAAAAATAAATGCATCAATTAGTAAATTGCATGAGGACCTGCAGTTCGATTATAGCCAGGATTATAACTCATTATTGACCGAAGCAGAGAAAAAATTCCCCTGGTTTTATAAGGATGATTATTTGTTGTAACATTTACAAGGTATCTATATCTAACAATAAAAATTGACTGATAGTGGCAGATAATAAAGAATCAGCTTTTAAGAAGATTTATGAAGCCAATTCAAAAAAGATCTATCACTTGTGCTATGGTTATACCGGGGATGATGATGCTGCGAGCGACCTTTTACAGGAAACATTTCTAAAAGTTTGGCAAAACCTGGACAAATTCCGTAACCAGGCAATGATATCGACATGGATTTACCGCATTGCTGTAAATACCTGCCTTACTTATCTGCGTTCGGAAAAAAGGCAGGCCAAAGACGAACTGACACCATTTATCGCTGAAAATAAAAAAGAAGAACTATCTGAAAAAAATGAGCAGGTAGCATTGCTCTATAAATGTATATCGAAGTTGGAAGAGACGGAAAGAATAATTATTACAATGGTGCTTGATGAAGTGCCTTACCCCGAAATAGCAGAAGTTTCGGGTATATCAGAAGGGAACCTGAGGGTGAGAATTTACAGGATAAAACAAAAGTTAACAGAATTATATAACCACTATGAAAGAGTTTGAGCATCTGATGTCGGTTTGGCAGGGACAGCCAACAAACGACAGGCTTTCAGTGGATGAAGTACTGAAGCAGGTAAAAAAAGAAATCAGAGGTATAACCGGTAAATTGTACTGGGGCATTGTGGCTATGATAGCGTTGGTTGCCTGTGCCTTTATTACCACCTTCTTTTTTACGTTCCGCTCCACAGCTACTACCATTGGCATATTGATAATCCTGGTTACCATGATCATGTACCTGTCCTTGATTGTACGCCACTACCATATGCTCAACAAACACGATCTTACCCAAAACCCTACCGAATATTTAAATACCCTTAAAGAATACCAAAAGAACCGCACCAAAGTGGTAGGGTGGTTTTATTACGTTTTTATGCTGATGATCAGCACCGGACTTTCTTTGTACTTTATCGAAATATTGGAGAGAGCGCCGCTTTATTTCAAGCTGATCACTTATGGTTCCATCATTTTGTGGTTTATGTTTATCACTTTTTATTTAAAGCCCCGGATGTTTAAAAATGAAGAAGAAAAATTAAACCTGATGATCGACAGGCTCATCCGCCTGCAGGAGCAATTTGATTAGATTTGAAAATGTGTTAATTTGAAGATTGTAATAGCTTAATATTTTTTCATTTTCAAATTTTTCAAATCATCTAATCTTCAAATTGGCATGCTTTAAATTGAAAATTAGTTTTAAAATTGCCGAAAATACCCATTTTCAAATTAACACGCCTTCAAATTACAATGGTTACTATACAAAAAGTTCAGCTTTCTGATGCCGAAACGTTGCTGTCATTCAGCAAAAATACCTTCTACGAATTTTTTGCGCATCTGAATACGCCGGCTAATATGGAGGCTTATTCGTCGGTTGCTTTCACTTTACCAAAAATACAGGCCGAATTAAATGATCCCGATTCTCAATTTTATTTTGCGATGCTGGATAACCAGCTTGCAGGTTATATTAAATTGAACTTTGCCGGTGCCCAAACTGAATTCCACGACGAAAAAGCTTTGGAAGTTGAGCGCATCTACGTTTCGGGCGAGCATCATGGAAAGTATATCGGTAAACAACTGTTAGATTTTGCGATTGATACAGCCATCAAAAAGCAATTTGCCTATATCTGGCTCGGTGTATGGGAGCATAACAGTAAAGCGATCGCCTTTTATGAGCGTAATGGCTTCCAATTATTCGGCAGTCATAACTTTTTATTGGGTGATGACCGGCAGACCGACTTGCTGATGCGAAAAGAGCTCGTTTAGAGTCTGTCCGTCCGCTTGTGCCACATACGCGGACACTCACCACCGCGTCATGCGAATTTATTTCGGCAACCCACAGGATGAGCCGCCTGCGTAGTGTACAACTGGCAAATGAGGTGCTGAAACAAGTTACCCATGATATGAGTTAATTTAAAGGACATTTAAACGGATACCGTAATTATTGATATTATGTATATTGCGGTATGAAAAAACTATTGCTGCCGGTATTGCTGCTGCTCATTGTCAATACAGTTTACTGCCAAAAACACATTAAAACCGCCGACTACTTCCCATCTTATAATTCATGGCAGCATCAATCACCGCAAGCCTCAGGTCTTAAAGACAGTTCCTTACGCAATGCCATCAACTTTGCGATCAGTCACGAAGTAAATGCTTCCAGGGATGGTGAAACAGCGCAGTTCCAAAGTTTTGGAAAAGAGCCTTATAGTTCCGCTGTAGGCCCGGTTACTGAACGGGGAGCGCCCGCCGGACTAATTATTTACAAAGGTTACATCGTAGCTGAATGGGGCGATCCTGCCCGCGTTGATATAGTAAACAGTATTTCAAAAAGCTTTCTATCATCTATAATAGGTATTGCAGTCGACCGTGGTATGATTAAAAGTACGTCTGATTCCGTTGCCCGGTATATTCCGCCAATTGAGGTCTATAAGCCCGATGCAAGCGGCAGTAATGACATGATCTATCCTTTTGCATCCGATCATAATAAAAAGCTTACCTGGGAAGTGATGCTGCGCCAAACAAGCGACTGGGAAGGTACCTTATGGGATAAACCCGACTGGGCCGACCGGCCTGAAGGTGACGTCACCAAATACAAACTGCGTAAAAGAAATGAACCCGGTACCGTTTGGAAATATAATGATGTAAGGGTAAACGCCCTGGCCCTTGCTGCAACCTGTGTTTGGCGTAAACCGCTGCCGGTGGTATTAAAAGAAACCATTATGGATCCCATCGGCGCGTCAACAACCTGGCGCTGGTTTGGTTACCGGAATTCGTGGATTGTTTTAGACGGACAGATCATCCAGTCGGTAAGCGGAGGCGGACATTGGGGTGGTGGTATTTTTATGAATGCTTACGATATGGCCCGGTTTGGTTTGCTCACCATGCACTATGGCAACTGGAACGGTAAGCAACTGATCAGCGAGCAATGGGTAAAACAGGCGCTCACCCCCACCACGGCTAATACTGGCTATGGTTACATGAACTGGTTTCTGAATACCGATAAAAAACTGCTTCCCTCTGCATCCGAAAAAGCATGGGTGCATATTGGCAATGGTACAAATATGATCTATGTGGATCCTGAAAACGAGCTGGTAGTAGTTGCCCGCTGGATTGATTACAAAGCGATGGACGGATTCATCAAAAATGTATTATCGGCATTAAAAAAATAACCACTTTCCCGATTTGTATTTGCGTGGCGCGAAGCAATTGTGTGCTGTACAGAGAAACATGCAAAGTGGTTCTGCAAAGTTCACGATTGCCGCGCTGCGCTCGCAATGACAACACACAAATACTTCATTACCACGTCATTGAGAGGTACGAAGTAATCGCATGCTGTACAGAATGTATCTGCAGGCGTCCTTTTGTTTGAACCAGGATTTAATCGATTGAAGGATAGCCTTTTTGTAAACAGTCTTTAGGATTAAAGTAAAAAAGTGTCAACTTTTTTCGGGACGTGACACTCATTTTCAAATCTTTAAATCACCTCATTTTCAAATCAACTCATCCCCTCATAAAAGGATTAAAATTCCTTGTCCCGACGGCCATACCGGCAGCGCGGCAAACAGTCTTTTCACCAAATTTAAAGTTGATCTTATCCATCGCCTGGTAAAGCCTGATGCGCTCTTCATTGTCTTCAAAAAGATTTATCTGGTAACTGCCGCTGCACAGGTTACTGAGCCTCACTCCAATTAACCGTATTGGGCGGTGCTGGTTCCAGGCCTTTTTTAACAGGTTTTTGATGCCGGGTATTAATATATGTTCAGCTGCGGTGAGCGATATTTTTTCCTGCTGTGTATGCGTTTCAAAATTGGCATAGCGCACTTTTATAGACAAGCATGACGCAACTTTATTTTCCTTCCGTAGTTTGGAAGCCAACTCTTCGGTCATGGACACCAGGATGGTTTCTATGGTTTGTTTATCGGCAATATTGCTGTCGAAGGTGTGCTCAGTTGATATGGATTTCCTTTCGCTGTGCGGTATAATCTCTCCCTCATCAATTCCATTGGCTTTTTCCCAAATGTATCTTCCGGCCTTGCCCAAAATGGTTTCTAAAAAGCGAAGGTCGGCCTTTTGCAGGTCGGCAATCTTTTCAATACCATAGGTATAAAGTTTCTGTTGGGTACTCTCGCCCAGACCGGGAATCTTACCGATCGCCAATGGCGCCAAAAACTCCTTTTCCTTTCCATGCGGCACAAAAAGCTGACCGTTCGGCTTGGCTTGGTTGGTAGCCATTTTGGACACCGTTTTGCCGGATGACATGCCGAACGAGATAGGCAACCCGGTATCCTTTATAATTTTTTGCCGCAGCTCCGTGGCATGACGGTAACAATCATGAAAGCGGTCCATCCCCGTATAGTCGATATAAAACTCGTCTATAGATGTTTTTTGATAAAGCGGCACCGACTGCTGAATGATCTCTGTTACCTGTTGTGAGGCCTCACTATACCGCCCATAACTGCCCCTTATCACCATAGCATGCGGGCACAGCTTCAGCGCCTGCCGGGTAGGCATAGCCGAGTGTACACCAAACTTACGCGCCTCATAGCTGCACGAAGCCACTACTCCCCTTTCGGCCGAGCCGCCGATGATCACCGCTTTACCGATTAGGGATGGGTCGAACTTACGCTCGACCGATACAAAGAATGAATCCAGGTCGATGTGCATGATGGTGCGTTTGGCGCTCATCCAGCAAATGTAAAAAATAAATTGTATATACTAAAAATATTAGCATTTTAGCGATTATTATTGAAGTTGTTTTATGCTGAGTTATGCCGATTATTTAATGATTGTTTCCCTGCCCGATGCGATAGTTAAGGAGATAAGCCGGTTTAAACGGGCATCGGTAAACTGCATAGGTCATTTCGAAGGGATGCACAGCACTGCACATATTGCGATAACGCATCAAACCCGGTGCAAGCCGTTTTTGGTACAGCCCGCAATAGTACAAATGGAACGCAGGCTTTGTACTATGCCGCCCTTTAAACTACAAATAAAAGGGTTTAATTATTTAAGCCACGGACATGCTGCAAAAACTATAGTTGCCGCCATTGAAATTAACCCGCAAACAGACAAATGGTTTCGTTTGCTAACCGGGCAAATGGGCATAAAGGTTAAAAACTTTGTGCCGCATATTGTTATTGCTGCCAATATACCCGTCCCCACATTTAATAAGCTTTGGCTCAATTTTAAAGACCGGGAATTTACCGAAGCATTTACCGTTAATAGCCTAACCATATTGCACCGTGATACTTATGTGGAATATTGTGAATGGAAGGTTTACAAAGAATTGATTTTTGGGAACCCACTGGCTGCTTTTTAAAGTATTAGCCCATCACCGTCCCATCATTTTATGTCGAAATTATTTCGGGAAAGCAACACTTGTGCTTTGTCATCCCGGGGAACGAGGGATCTTATTCACCATGCCTGATTAGGAATTGCAAAGCAGAGATGCTTCATTGCATTACCCATTATTTGTTATGAGTTACAAATTGAACAGGCTGTCATGGTGAGCCCCGTCGAACCATGTGTGGTGGGCTGTTCAGGATGCTTAGCATGTGGTAAGGCCTCTGCACTCGCCCTCCTATGTGGCTGGGTGACACCATTTTTGTCATTTCTCTTTCAGAATTTTGCGAAATTTTATAACTCAGCGTGACGATCTCTGACGTCACAACGTCATGCCATTCGCCCATTTGGCGGATCGGCAATCCACAGAACCAGCGGGCCTGCAAGGTGCACACCTTGCAGGTGGGGTGCTGAAACGAGTTACCCATGACTTTTTGTTTTAGATCTCCTGATCAAAATATTTTTCAAATAAAATTGCA
>JAQNCM010000470.1 GCA_029237615.1 Mucilaginibacter sp. | reverse complement strand
AGATTGCGCGACGCGTGGGATCGCCCAAGGCGGCGAAGGCGCTGAGGGCGGCGGCTGAGTAAGCCATACCTAACGGTTAGTATGCGCTAACCATCTCGTCA
The DNA here is from genome assembly GCA_029237615.1 of Mucilaginibacter sp. Taxonomy (GTDB): domain Bacteria; phylum Bacteroidota; class Bacteroidia; order Sphingobacteriales; family Sphingobacteriaceae; genus Mucilaginibacter. The sequence goes on along the minus strand of JAQNCM010000470.1, from coordinate 5,000 downwards.
AGGCCCGCCGGCGTCTCCGGGCCGGGAGCGTCGCCGTACCTCCGCTGGCCCCGCTCGAATGGGGATGCAACCACTCCAGACACGCACCGCCGCCTCCGCGGGACCGAGCCCGTAGTAGGTTCGATGCACCATCTCAGGCCTTCTGTGGATCGCGGGGGAAGCCGTCCGCTCGTCGAGGACCTCGAGCCCTGGCTCCCCGGCAAGCTCGAGACGATAAGCCGGAAGACCAAGCTGGCCGAAGCCATCCGCTACGCGCTCTCCCGCTGGCCAGGCCTGACCCTCTTCCTCGACGATGGCCGGGTCGAGATCGACAACAACACCGTCGAGCGCGCCATCCGGCCCCTGGCGCTCACCCGCAAAAACGCCCTGTTCGCTGGGTCCGACGGCGGCGCTGACCACTGGGCAATCCTGGCCTCGCTGATCGAGACCGCCAAGCTCAACGACGTCGATCCGCAGGCCTACATCACCGAGGTCATCACCCGCATCGTCCAGGGCCATCCGCAGAGCCAGATCGACGAGCTGATGCCCTGGAGGCATGGCCGCCGCGAACTCGGGGACAAGATTAAGACAAGGTTCCCGTCGAGGTTGAACGAATGGGGTGGGCCATGATGATCCGTGTTTTCGCCGGGCTGGCGTTGGCGCTGACAATTGCGGCGTCCGGCGCCCAGGGCGCGCCGCAGCAGGCCGTCCTCAAGCGTCTAGACGGAACACGGATCGACTGGGAGCTCGACAGGCGCACGCCGGGCGCACGTCAGGGCGTGCTGGTCATCGCACAGGGCTCAGGGTGTAGCTCGGCGATCACGAACCGGAACATCGAGGCGGCCAAGGGCCTGTTGCTGCCGGACTTCGCCGTGGTCACCGTGGAGAAGTACGGTGTTGCACCTGGCGCGGTTCAGAAGGGGCCGGCCGATTGTTCGGCGCTCTTCTTCGCACATCACACCGTGAGCCAGCGGGTGAGCGATTACCGCGCGGTGATCGGGCAGCTGAAGACCGCACCCTGGTGGAACGGGCAGCTCGTGCTGTTCGGGGGTTCGGAAGGGCGGCGGTGATGCAGATCCTGGCCGCCAAGGTCGACGCCAACGCCACGGTGATCTTCTCGTCGGCCACGGGCATGCCGTTTCGCGACGCCGTTCTGCAGGTTCTTCCGCCGGAAGCTGCGGCTGAGGCCCCGGCGGAGTTCGAGAAGGCGCGGCGCAGTCCGGACAGTGACGCGCGATGGGGCGGAAACTCCTATCGCTGGTTGGCGGACATCATGGACCGGCGCTTGTGGGAAGACGCCCTCAAAGCGAAGGGGGCACTGCTGGCGGTGCAGGGCGCGCGCGATCAGTCCAATCCTTTGTCGTCAGCGCGGGCGTTTCGGGACGCCTTCGCAGCGCGCAGGCACTGCAATCTGACCTACTGGGAATACGCGGAATACGACCACGCGATGGTCGATGACCGCGGCGTATCTCACTTGCCGGAGGTTCTTTCGAGAATTTCTGCGTGGATGGCGCGGAGCCTCAAAGATCCGCCGGCGGCGGACTGTCCCCTCTGACGCCGCGCCGGCCTGCCAAGATGGGAAAGCCGACCTTGGTCACACACGGTCTCTGGGCTTCGTCCTCGGCTAATTAACGCAAAGCGAGCGTCCGTATTCCACTCGCCCTCGCAATTCGATTCGAGCAGCCGCGATCCGCGGTCCGCGGGGTCCGGCCCGACGGCGGGTCAGGGGGAGCTTACTGACGCGACGGCCCGGTCGACAGGCGGGCCGGAGGCAGAACAGTCCGCGGCCAAGGGGAAGGTCGGCCGTCGCGGGTACGAGCGGCTTAGCTATTGGTGTCCGTTTGCAAGGACGGCCCATTCCGCATCCTTGACCCGCTGATCAAGAGCCAGCGACCCGGACATATGAAGGGGGCTCGAATGCTTGACCTCCGGCAACGAGTTCATGGAGCAGATCGGGTTCGCCTTCTGGACCAAGGGAGCAACCGTAGCCGAAGGTTGGTCTTACATTGCCGTCGATGACGACCGGCCAGACGGCCGACGTATTGATCTCACCTGACAAGGCCGATCAAGTCTGTGGCGGCCGGTTTGCGAACGCCGTCTCCGGGTCTATCACCCGTAGAACATAGACGTCCGCCATCGGTTCGTATTCGCGCCAGAGCCGCGCTAGCGTGGCAATGGGGTCTGCATCGCTATCAACGCGCAGGTCGACATAAGGGAAGGCGTGTTCATGGGCGACAATGAGCGCTGCCGAGACCAGCGGCTTAAACTCGCCTCCGGCATCATCTCCGGCCTTCAGCGCAGCGATCAGTCGCGTCGCTATCGGCGCTGCCGGGTCTGCCTCGAAGGCCTGCACCATGGCGACCGGCACCTCTTTCGAACGCACGATGTTGGCAAGCGATATGCAGTCGCGGCCATGAATCTGGCCGGACTCCGAAAGCATGCTCGCGCCTCCGAAACTGGCGATACGCCCATTCCTGTCAATGACGCCGAGCTGGCGCAAGTCGCTGCGGGGTGTTGCAGCAACGGCTGCATCGAGCGCTTGCTGCGCCGTGTAGCCGCGCCGGAGTAAGTCTAGCATCAGTGGGCCGAGACGCGGATCAGTGAGGTGCTGAGTGAGCGCGGCGCCGACGCCGGCCGCCGCGTGCTGGCAGCGCGAGCCGACGGAGATCGAGGACGTAGTTACGACCGCCCCGAGCATGCCGGTACGGGCGCAGCGTCCGGCGAGCGAGAACGTCATCGGCTTGCCTGCCGGATCGCGACGCTGTCAAGTTCAAGCAATAACGTGAGGCTGCCAACGCCTCCCACAATAACCGTGGTGAAGGCGCAGGCGTTGCCCCAAACCGTTGCCGGTGGACGTTGCATTGGTACCTCTATGCAGGAATTGCACAAACCCTGGCTCGACCAAGGCCAATGGGTTGCGAAGAATTTAAGCGTAACCAGACGACCGGCTGGGACCAAATTAAGATCGAATGGCGATTATTCAGGTTGCTTATAGGCTGTGGCTCGACACCACAGCAGGCAGGTGCGGAAATTTGTTGCCAGGTCCGTCGCTAGTCGGCCGGGATCGGCGCTAACGCCGCCTGCCTGACGTATGCGCCTATGAGCAAGGCGCTACGTCAACAGAACCTAGGACCTGGCCTCGGACAGGTTCTGCTCATCGATCACGGTCCTAACCTGATTGAGGAAGAAGCGCGACAGGCGGGAGAGTGACCGGTTTTCAGCCCAGATGACGAGCGCGTCGATCCGCGTCTGGGGAAGAAACGGCCGTGAGATAAGCTGAAAGCGATTGGCCGCTGCCGTGAGTGGGTCGACAATAGCGACGCCCGCGCCCGCGCCCCCGTTTACTCCCGCTTCGCATAGTACACATGCTGTATTGCCGTAGCGAACCTCGCTCGAGAACTCGAAGGGCTCCTTCATTTTATCGAACGAGGCGCGCATTGCCTCGCCCAGCTTGGTGCCTCGTTCCAGAGCGATCAGGCGATGTTTTCGCAAGTCCGCGGGCCAGATCTCTGCTTTCGATGCGAGAGCATGTTCTGGGTGCATGACGCACACCATGTCGCCGCTGAAGAGGCATTCTGAGGTAATGCCTGGCTGTTCACTGTACCCCAGAACAAAGCCAAGCTCAGCTTGGTGTGTTTCTACGGCCGTGATGACGCCTTCATAGCGCCGGACATCGAAATACGTCCGCACGCGCGGGCGAAGCGCCTGCGTATTCCGGATCGCGGCAGCGACGATACCGTAGCCCAGAGGCGGTGTCGCGACGAGGCGGAGGTGGCCGGCGCGGCTGTCACGCAAGTCGCGAATGCGACTTTCGAAGCGATCCTGCATTTCAAAAATCGCTTCGGCGTCTTTCGCAAGAATTAGGGCCTCGTTGGTTGGATAGAGGCGGTTATTCACGCGCTGGAACAGAGCAAAGCCAGTCTGGTCTTCCATGACCTTAATCGCGTTGCTGATGGCAGGTTGCGATAGTCCGAGCGACTGAGCCGCTGCCACCGTTGTGTTGTAGCGGATGACCGCCCGGAGAATTTCGATCTGACGGAGGGTCATCTATAAATTCGACAAATGAAGAACCCGAAAAAACTATGGTTCGCATTATTGAAGTCGACGTTTCGAAAAGGCAATGAATTTAAGGCGGACGTGCCTCCCGGCCAGGGGCGAGGGGCAAGTCCAAAAAAAGCGCAAGAGGTAGGGATGAGCCGGATTATTCGGATTGCAGCAGCGCAGATGGGGCCAACCCAACGGGCGGACACCCGGGGCCAAACGCTTGAGCGCATGATCGTGCTCTTGGAGGATGCCGCACGACAGGGAGCGACGCTGGTCGTATATCCGGAATTGGCGTTCACGACCTTCTTCCCGCGCTGGATCCTGGATGACGAGGAGCTGCGCACGTACTTCGAAGCGGAGATGCCCAATCCTGATGTGCAGCCATTATTCGATCGCGCGAAAGCGCTCAATGTAGGGTTCTATGTCGGGTATGCTGAGCGAACTCCGGAGGGAGCGCCATTCAATACCAGCATCATTGTTTCGCCCAACGGCGATCTTGTTGGAAAATATCGAAAAATTCACCTTCCGGGTTCAACCGAGGCTCTTCCCGGCGCGACCTATCATCAGCTCGAAAAACGCTATTTTGAGTATGGCGACCTGGGATTTCCGGCCTTTCGCGCAGGTCCGGAATGGCAGGGCGCAATCGTGGGCATGCTGATCTGCAATGATCGTCGCTGGCCCGAAGCATGGCGTTCCTTGGCATTACAGGGCATGGAGTTGCTATGCGTGGGGTACAATTCGGCGGCTTATGACCCGAATGGCGGAGAAACGGAGAGCGCGTCACTCCGCACCTTCCATGCCCAGCTCGTGGCGCAAGCGAATGCCTACATGAACGCCAGCTGGGCAGTGGCCGTGGCGAAAGCAGGTGATGAAGACGGCTCGGGGCTGATTGGGGGTAGCTGCATCATCGACCCAAATGGCTGTATCGTCGCAGAGACGAATACGCTCGCAGACGAGGTCATTGTCGCCGATTGCGA
>JAQNCM010000031.1 GCA_029237615.1 Mucilaginibacter sp. | reverse complement strand
TCATTTTGGATAGCATTTATAGCTTCGCCGTAATTGCCCGGTTTAATTCTTACCGCAATGTAGGACGAGCGGATGTTATAAGTTTTTGATGTGGTATAAAATAGGGCAACGGGCGATATATTACTGTGCAAAGATTCGATGTTAAAATCTTTTATAACGCCTATTACTTTAAACTTTTGATCGTTGTTGCCAGGATACGTCAAACTTTTACCAATTGGGTTCTTCCATCCTATTTGCTTAACGGCGGTTTCATTTAACAGTACCGATGCCGAGTCGGTGAAATTTTTAGAGAAGGCCCTACCACTGATAACCTTCATATTAAGTGTGGGCACAAAGGCATCGTCAACCATATAAGAGGATAAGAAAATATTGGTTTCGCCGCCGTTAACGTTACTTGTATTTACCTCGGGCACATAGGTATCGCCAAAGGAGCTTTGGGCGGGCATACCTGATGATATGCTGGCATTGGCTACCTGGGGCAGCTTTAATAATTCCTGGCGCAGATTTTCCTGTCTGTTCCCAAGCCTTGCTGTATTGGATATTACAACCACATTTTCTTTGTCAAAGCCGAGGTCTTTAGTTTGATTGTATACCAATTGCTTATAAACAATTATGGTACAAATAATAAGGACAGTTGATACCGTAAACTGAAAAACAACTAAAGTATTCCGGATAAAAAATCCACCTCCTGAACCGCCAAGTAAACTGTTACCCTTTAAGATACTAACCGGTTTAAATGACGTAAGGAAGAATGCCGGGTAACTACCGGCGAGCAAACCGGTTATTACCACCAATACTATGATGCCTAACCATGTTTTAAAATCAAGAAAGAAGTTCAATGAGAGTTCTTTGCCGGATAAATGATTAAACGCAGGCAACATAATCATCACTATAATTATAGCCACTAGTACCGCGAACAACGTGTATAGCATGGCTTCCGTTATAAATTGACGGATCAGTTGTTTTCTTTGCGACCCCAAAACTTTACGGATACCTACTTCTTTAGCCCTTTTTGCCGATTGAGCTGTAGAGAGGTTCATAAAATTCACACAAGCCAGCAGCATAATAAATAAGCCAACTGCCGAAAAAATATAAACGTATTTTATATCGCCCTGCTCAAAAAAGCGGGTACCAATATCCGCCGAATACAAATGCAGATCGGCCAGCGGCTGCAAATGAAGATCCCATTTACCGCCTTTTCTCTTAAACTCGTCCCATGGTTGCCCAATCCGCTTAAAGGCGGTTGCAGCCTGCATTGCTACCATTTGCGGAAACCTGCTTTCTAACTTCGAAATACTTGCTGCATCAGTTGCCACGTTTGCACGAAGTTTTACATAAGTACCCATTTGCAGCCAAACCCAGCTCCAGCTAAAACGCTTTATCGCCGGCATACTTTCCGCAGGCTGTAACACCTCAAACTGAAGCGATGACTGTTTGGGGATATCTTTTAATACTGCAGTTACAGTAAAAGAAGTTGGATATTCATCAAATAACAACGTTTTACCAATAGGCGAATCGCTGCCAAAATATTTTTTTGCAGCTTTTTGAGTAATAACTAACGAATGAGTACCATTTAAGCAAGTTGATGCATTGCCTGCAACCAGCGGATAATTAAAGAATTTCAAAAAGTTAGAATCAACTACCAGTATGCTTTTCTCCGTTAACGAATTTTTCTGTCCCTTATATTCATAATGGACTACTTCGTCCCCAGGTAATAATATTCGGGTATAGCTTTCAACCTGGGGGAAATTATTAATTAAAGCCGCACCCACAGGCGGAGGAGTATGACCAATCAAAAACTGGTCGTTTCCCATTTTGCCATCAAGGTTTACGCGGTATATACGGTTAGCATCTTTAAAAAACCGATCATAGCTCAATTCGTCTTTCACATAAATCCCGATCAATAACACACATGCTAAACCGATTGCCAACCCGCTAATGTTAATGATGCTGCTTACCTTATTTCTTACAAGGTTTCGCCATGCAATTTTGAAATAGTTTTTTATCATCTTATTTGATTATTAGTCATTGTGTCATTAGTCATTTTAATTTTTTCCCTAACCTCTGATCACCAATCTCAAAAATCATTCGCTTCTTAAACTATTAACAGGGTTGTTTAATGCAGCTTTAATCGATTGAAAGCTGATGGTGATAAAAGCGATAATTACCGCAGTTAAGCCAGCTGCCGCTAATATCCACCATTGTATATTTTGCCGGTAAGCAAAGCCCTGTAGCCATAAATGCATGCCCCACCACGAAACCGGAACCGCAATTACAATTGCAATCAGCACCAGCACGATAAAATCTTTGGAAAGCATGGCAACTATTGTTGAAATATTAGCCCCCAAAACTTTGCGTATGCCAATTTCCTTGGTACGCTGCTCGGCTGCAAAGGCAGCCAGGCCAAACAGACCAAGGCAGGCAATAACTATAGCCAATGAAGTAAATGTAATCGCCACAGTCCCCATCTGTCGCTCAGACCGGTAAATGGCATCAAAATCCTGGTCCATAAACGAATAACTGAATTGCTGATTAGACGCAATATGTTTCCATTTATCTTTGATTTGTGACAATAACAATGGAATATCGGCCGATTTAATTCGAACGCTAAAAGCTCCGCCGCCCGGGCTAAGCGTAAAAAACAGGGGCGTTATATTTTGTCTTAACGACCGGAAATTGAAATCCTTGATCACGCCGATAATATGATATGGTTTTGTTTTTTTAGCCAGATTATCCATTGGCTTATAAAGCGTTTGATTTAACGGATTCGCATACCCCAGCAATTTTGCAGCAGCCTCATTTATAATTAATCCTGAAAAATCAGTTTGCATTTGGGTTGAAAAATTCCTGCCTGTGGCTAATTTTATTCCAAGAGTGCCAATGTAGTCCTCATCAATGCCCCATATTTGTGTATTCAATGACTGTTTTTGGTCAAGTACCTGATTTTTGAAAAAAGTTGTACTGTTTCCATAATTCCAGGTGGGTAACGCCTCAGAAAGTGTTACATTTTCTACACCGGCTAGTTGTTTAACCTGCTGTTTAAACGTTTCTGCACTTTTGCCCAGCGCCCAAACGTTCTGAACCGTCAGCACGTGAGAACGATCATAGCCCAGATCCTTGTTTTGTATATATCTTAATTGGTTATAAATAACTAATGTGCCTATGATAAGGCAGATGGAGATAAAAAACTGGAATACCACAAGTGAGCTGCGTAGAAAGCCACCCTTAAACCCGGCGGATAATTTGCCTTTCAGTACCTCGATCGGTTGAAAAGCTGAAAGAAACACCGCAGGATAGGAACCC
>JAQNCM010000015.1 GCA_029237615.1 Mucilaginibacter sp. | reverse complement strand
TGGAGCAAATTAAATTGCAAAATGAAAAATTGAAAGAAGTTGCCTGGAAACAATCGCATATGGTACGTGTCCCGGTTGCCAATTTAATCGGGCTGATTCAATTGCTGGAATCTGATAATGATCAGGCGATCATCAAAAAAATACGGCAAACGTCGTTGCAATTAGATGGAGTAATACGGGAAATTACCGAAGAGGCAGGCAGGAAGGATGTGCAATAACATGATCCAGCCACTCAAGCCGGTATCACCATATTTTTCATAAAGTGAAAATTCAGTTATTTCATATCTAATTGAAGATAAATTAATTATGACGTTTACTTCAAGTGTTCCACCCGTTCCAAACGTTCCAGGCGTTCCGTCCTGCTTTTTGGAACACTATATCTGAAGCAACCCTGCATCAGGCTAATGTCATCTCTTCATGTCTATTGGTATATCGGGAATAATCGATATATCTTTGTATCATGGATCAGGTAGAGATATTCAAAGCGCTTTCCAACAAAACCCGGTTGCAAATACTCAGCTGGTTGAAAGAACCGGAGATGAGTTTCCCCGAGCAGGCGGTTTATGGCTACGAGGCAGGGGTCTGTGTTGGGCAGATTCAGCAAAAAGCAGGTCTAACGCAATCCACCGTATCGGAGTACTTGTCAACCTTACAGCGGGCCGGCCTGGTAAAGTCTACCCGTAAAGGACAATGGACTTATTACCAGCGGAACGAGGAAGCTTTTGCTGCTTTAGGCCAGTTGATCCAGTCAGAGATTTAATAATCAAATTATTTATTTATTCAAATTAATATGAGCACGAATAGCTTATTTCAGCCCTTTCAATTAAAATCATTAAATATTAAAAACCGTATTGTAATGGCGCCGATGACGCGTTCATTTTCGCCAAACGGTGTACCGGCAGCCAATGTTGCCGCTTATTATCGTAAGCGTGCCGAAGGTGAGGTTGGCCTCATCTTATCAGAAGGTACAGTGATCGATAGGGTATCTTCTTCCAACGATGGTAACATCCCGCATTTTTATGGTGAGCAGGCTTTAGCCGGATGGCAAAATGTAATTGATGGCGTACATGCTGAAGGCGGTAGTATGGGGCCGCAGATATGGCACATGGGCATTATGGATAACCACCATTCAGGATGGCTGCCATCCGGGCCATTTGAAGGTCCGTCAGGCCTGAACAGGCCGGGATTTAACAATGGCAACACTATGACCGATGCTGATATTGCCGACACCATTGCCGCCTTTGGAAAAGCCGCGGCAGATGCCAAACGATTAGGTTTTGATTGTGTGGAGATCCATGGCGCGCACGGTTATCTGATAGACCAGTTTTTTTGGGATGCAACCAACGAACGTACCGATATTTATGGCGGAAAAACTTTACCCGAGCGCAGCCGCTTCGCAATCGAGGTGATCAAAGAGGTGAGAAAACAGGTAGGCGAAGATTTCGCGGTGATTATCCGTTTATCTCAATTTAAACCCTCTGCTTATACCAACCAGTTAGCAAAAACACCGTCAGAAATGGAAGCCTGGTTAAACCCTATGGCTGATGCAGGTGTAGATATTTTCCATTGCTCACAGCGCCGTTTCTGGGAACCTGAGTTTGCAGGTTCTGACCTGAACTTTGCCGGATGGGCTAAAAAATTAAGCGGTAAGCCCACTATTACGGTTGGTTCTGTAGGCCTGAGCGGCGACTTTTTTGGCGCATTCGCAGGCGAAAACTCTGAACCAAGTTCTTTAGATGAATTGCTTCGTCGTATGGATCGCGGAGATTTTGACCTGGTGGCCGTAGGCAGACCCCTGCTGGCTGATCCACATTGGACACAGAAGATACGTGACAGCCGCACCGGCGAATTGAAAGGTTTTACTGCAGCGGCCCTGGGTGAGCTGGTATAAATTAAATGAAACAACAAGAAGGTTAATGTGAAGAGCATTAACCTCTTTATGCAATAAAGTGGTAAAGATGAGTTCAAAACAATTAAAAGATCTGAAATATTCGGTCCTTGATTTGGCTACGGTGGTGCAGGGGCAAACGCCGGTTGATGCGTTTAAACATAGTCTGGCGCTGGCTAAACAGGCTGAAGAACTGGGTTATACCCGTTATTGGTTTGCCGAGCATCATAACATGATGAACGTGGCCAGCTCGGCTACGGCCGTGCTGATCGGTTATATAGCCGGAGGAACCCATTCCATCCGCGTAGGTTCCGGCGGCATCATGCTGCCTAACCATGCGCCTTTAATTGTGGCGGAGCAGTTTGGTACGCTGGCCTCGTTATATCCGGGTAGGATAGACCTGGGCCTGGGCCGTGCGCCGGGCACCGACCAAGTGACGGCCATGGCGATCCGCGGAGAAAACATGAATGCTTCACATAACTTCCCTAAGGACGTGGAGCGTTTACAAACACTGTTCTCTGCCGATAATTATGATGGCAGGGTACGCGCCATTCCCGGCGAAGGTCTTGATATACCTATCTGGATATTGGGATCCAGTACCGATAGTGCACGCCTGGCAGCATCCAAAGGTTTACCTTATGCTTTTGCCAGTCATTTCGCGCCTGCTTATTTTCTCGAAGCGATCAAAATATACCGGGAGAATTTCAGGCCTTCGGATGTTTTAAAAGAACCCTACGTGATGGCTTGCGTAAATGTGGTTGCTGCGGATACCGATGAACATGCGGAATACCTGGCTACTTCAGTAAAACAGTTTTTTATGGGTGTGGTAACCGGAAGGCGGCAGCTGTTACCGCCGCCTGTTGAAAGTATGGACGACATCTGGAATATTTACGAGCGTGAGGCCGTTGAACAAATGCTGGGTTATTCTTTTATTGGCAGTGTGCAAACTATAAAAAAAGAGATGCAGGCTTTTGTGGATAGAACCGGAATTGATGAGGTAATGATCACCTCGCATATTTTTGATCATACCGCTAAAATGCGGTCGTACAAACTTTTTGCGGAAGCGATGAAATAAGCGAGTAGCCTGACTACCTGATTAAAATAAACACGACTATTGCAATTATTTATATACAGCCATAACTAGCATTATAGTTGCAAACCACAAGCATAAGAATCCGAAGTCACAGACTTCGGACAGCGGTCTTCGGATAGCGTTTTTTTAAACCGACCAGACTACTTTGAGTGCTGGCGGATCAGCGGAATCAACTGCTTCCCAATTAATTCAATAGATTTCAATAATTTCTCCTGTGGTAGCGCTGCCTGGTCCATTTGAAAGGTAACCCGCGAAACACCGCCCAAAGCTTCGCTATGGCGAAGTATTTTTTCAGCCACTTCCTGCGGACTTCCTATCAGCAAGGCACCGGTAGGGCCGGTTTGCGCATCGTATTGCGGACGGGTAACAGGCGGCCATCCGCGTTCTCTTCCTATTTTGGTAAATACTTCCGCATACCCGGGGTAAAAGTCATCGGTAGCTTCACGGGTTGTGTTTCCTACATAGCCAATGGAATGCAGGCCAACTTTTAAACGATCAGGTGAATGACCGGCTTTTGCACCGGCTTCGCGATAAAGATCTACCAATGGCCTGAAACGGTGTGTTTCGCCGCCAATAATAGCAACCATTAAAGGAAGCCCCAAAGTGCCTGCGCGCACAAAAGACTGGGGTGTGCCGCCCACGCCCAACCAAACAGGCAGTGAGGGTTGAACCGGACGCGGATATATCGCCTGGTTTCTAAGCGGAGCCCGAAACCTGCCCGTCCATGTAATCACTTCATTATCCCTTATCTTCAGCAATAAATCCAGTTTTTCAGCAAACAACGCATCATAGTCTTCCAGTTTATAACCAAAAAGCGGGTATGCTTCTACAAATGACCCGCGACCTGCTACAATTTCTGCACGGCCATTGGAAATAAGATCCAAAGTGGCAAAGTTTTGAAATACTCTAACCGGATCGGCCGCGCTGATCACCGTTACCGCACTGGTTAAACGGATGCGTTTGGTGCGTGCCGCCGCCGCCGCAAGTATCATGGTTGGCGCCGAATCTAAAAATTCCTTCCGGTGATGTTCACCAATGCCAAACACATCCAGGCCCACCTGATCAGCGTATTCAATCCGTTCCAGTAAATGTGCAATCGCTTTGGCATTCCGGGCGGCCTTATCTTCAGTATCATTAAACGTTGCTGCGGCAAAGCTGTCTATTCCTATTTCCATGCTATGTATTATACTATTAATTATAATTGATGTTTAAACAAATATCGGCAAGTTTCAGTAATTTTCATTCCTGAAAATTATAACGACAGATCTTTTGAATAACCGCTGACAATTAATGCTTATAGTGTTCACAACGCTTAAGGTTAACAAAACGACCGATAGGAGTAATTTACATTGTCTGTCAGTTGGGTTATTACATTGCTCTTGTAGTGAACGTAACTTATTATAGATAAGTTTAAGACTAATAAGGTCAATTTTTCACTTATTAGTCTTAAATATTATAAGGTTCATTAATCTTCATTTACAAATGAACGCAGCATCCAAGTATTTTTTTCTTTAAACTGCATAAATCTGTTGATCATATCGTTGGTTCCGTCGTCTCCCGCCCCGCTGGTGATCTCCAGGAGTACGCGCTCCATTTCTATTAACGTTGACATGTCGGCGATCAGCGCTTTAACCATTTCGGTGTCTTTCATGCCAATGGTATTTACCTCTTGAATTTTAGACGTCCTGATATAGTCACCAAACGTACTGTAAGGCGCCTTTCCCAACGTTAATATACGTTCGGCAAGTTCATCAATTGTGGTAAGCGCCTCTGTATACAATTCTTCAAATTTTAAGTGAAGCGTAAAAAAGCTCGCGCCTTTAACATTCCAGTGACAGCCTCTTGTTTTTTGATAGTAGAGGTGATAGTTGGCTAAAAGATCATTTAAATGATCCACTACCGGCCGTATTTGTTTTTCTTCTAAGTTGATTGACTTTGATTCCATAGTTAAATATTATTTCAGCAAAGCTATTGATTGATAAAAAAAATTATGCCTTTTCATCGTCATCTTATTGTTTAATTGATGCTTTTAAATGTGCTTAATCCAGGTATGGTTAATATCGCCTTTGGTTTTTTAAAATCCTTTTATACCCCATGAAACCGGATGTGGAGAATTAATTCAAGAATAAAGAAAAAAGTTATTTAATAACCTTTTGGAATAGTTAATTTTGTTTAACAATCAATAAAACGATGGCCTGACAGGAGTCAGGCAAGCCCCACCGAGTGATGGGGCTTATTTTTGTTTTTACGCAGACTTGCTTCCGGTAGTTTTTAATTCCCTTTTAAATGTTTTTAAATTATGTTCGCAGATAGTATAAAAAGCTTTACAGCAAGTAGTAAATTTTAACTCACAGTCAGTAAAGTCGATCAATGGTGGTTTGTGATGAATAGGACAAAGATCATTGAGTAACCTGAATCTGAGTTGTGATAATTCAACGTCCGCGTATTTCATAACAAAAAGGATAACCGGATTGAACTAATAATATTTGGTTAACGGTGCTGTAAGTTACATAATTAAAATTCTTTTATTGTTAACAGTAAGTGTTTATTTTGTTGTAGCATTAAGTTAATAATTATTTATCCTTTTGCAGCAACCTAACAGTAATTAAAAAGGACTTTAAAGAAATGTTATTGCTTTTTTAACCATGTAGTTAAAATATTTACTGCATTGCCTGAGATTTTTTGGCTCTCCTATAGATAGTGAAATACGAGACATGTAGAAAAGACAGAGCCGATGACGTTACATTGATTTTGTAAAAGTTACAAATCCTTTTCGATAAGAGTTTTTTACTCCTTCGGCAGTAACTTAACACTTACCAGGCTCACGATAAGGCTTATAAGTAAAAATACTATAATGAGAGAAGCGGCCATAATTTTATTAAACTTCAATAATATAATTCTATTAAACGTCAATAATACAATTATTGTTGTGTTAAATTTTTTTTAATAAATTATAGGAAAATGCGTTAACATTTGGTGTCAGCACGCTGGTAGTTGGCGGAGTGATTGGAATACTTGAAACGGCTGTACATTTGTTTTAATCGCCCGGAGCATTTTGGGTTTTAAACTTATATGCGTTTGCAATTAAAAGCAAAATATCCCTGGTGACAGGCTTGGGGATAAAATCTTTTACAAAGGGATAAGCCAATGAACGGTTTACATTTTTTGACATGGACGAAGCAGATACCATATAAACCAGCGGCTTTTTACATAAAGAAGGATAAAGTATTTGCAGGGCATCCAATACATTCCATCCGTTAAATTCGGGCATATTCAAATCAAGCAAAATAACGTCGGGAAGATTAGACCTGTCATCCTTATTCTCCTTCATGTATTTAATTAATTTAATGCTTTCATAAAAATACAAAGCATGCTTGAATACCGGAAACCTTAGCAGGTTGAGTTTTATGATACGCTGATCTAATTCATTATTGTCTAAAACAAACAGAACACTCATTGATAACGGCTTAATTAAGGGCAATATACAGCTCAGTAACGGATTGTTAAGGTTAATTTATCAACATTTATCATTCTATCCACAAAAAATCAGTCTGCAACATGCTGTTATTCAGTAAATTTAACTGAAGATTAAACAATAATGTAACTATGGATAGCCGGTATCACGTCCGAAATAATTGTTGACCGTATTGCAGCTCCGGTATTTCCGTAGATACATTGCCAACAGATTTATAAATTTGCCGGTAATGCCAATAAATTGCAAAACTGTTAATAACTATGAAAACATTAAAAGATCTTTTATTGCTTGGTGATCCCCGTCTTTATGAAGTTTGCCAACCTGTTTTAATAACAGAAAAGTCTTTGCTGAGCGACTGGATTGCAGACCTGGATAGTGTAATGAAAGACGTAAGGGCCAAATATAACTTTGGCCGCGCCATTGCCGCACCGCAATTAGGCATTATGAAGCGGCTTATTTATATGAATATCAACCGGCCTGTGGTGATGATAAATCCTGAATTTATAAATTTAAGTGATGACTTGTTTGAACTTTGGGACGACTGTATGAGTTTTCCTAACTTATTGGTAAAGGTTAAAAGACACAGGTCTCTAACAATAAAGTACCTCGACGAGCATTGGCAACAGCAGGAGTGGAGCGTAGAAAATGACCTTTCTGAACTGTTACAACATGAATACGATCATTTAAACGGCATTCTTTGTACTATGCGTGCAATTGATGAGAAATCATTTAAATGGAGAGCTTAGCGCACCATAATCAAACAAGGTACAGCACACTTTCATCAGCCAAAGATACCTGCTGCTGTTTTATTTACCCACAGCCGAAAAGACGGCGTGGGTTTTTTATTTGCCAAATGATACCACCTGTTGGTTTAATGACCGCCTCTTATTTGTGCGGTACCTGTGTGCTTAACGTTTTTCCAGCAGAAATAACCAAAATAGGCGATGTACAGATAGCAGATAACCGGTATAAACAATGCTTTTTGAATTCCTATCGCATCCGCTACCGCGCCCTGTATCAACGGTACTATAGCGCCGCCCAGTATAGCCATAACCAACAGCGACGAACCCTGGCTGGTATATTTCCCCAATCCCGAAATGGCCAGGGTATAGATGTTTGAATACATAATGGAGTTAAACAAACCTATTCCTAAAATGGTCCACATAGAAATATTTCCGGAGCTGAAAACGCATGTCAGTAATAAAACGATACAAACGCCGGCAAAAAGAAACAGTGTACGTGCGGGTGCCGATCTGCCCAGAACAAAACCTGCAAGGTTTAGCACAATAAACAAGATAAAAGGCTTTATCTGTGCAAAAGTTAAATTAACAATGCTGAGGATGAGCAGGAATACCAGCGCCGAGGTAACTACCATATATAAAGTTTTCTTACCGGTAGAAAGATCCTGGTTAAGGGAAATTGAACCCACAAAACGGCCAATCATTGCGCCGCCCCAATACAGCGCCAGGTAATTCTTTGCAACAACTGCTGATAATCCGGCGACGTTGTGCTGACCAAGAAAGCTGATAATAAAGCTCCCGATGGCTACTTCACCGCCTACATAAAAGAAGATACCGAAAATGCCCCTTTTTAGCTGTGGGAACTTCAGTGCGCCAAAACCTTTCTCTTCGGTTTCTTCGGCCTCAAATGCGGGCAGTTTTGATTTGTAGATAAGCAGACCGAGCAAAATAAATATCCCTGCAAAAATTAGATAGGGAACCTTTGTTGAATTTGCTGAGATCTGACCATGGTCTGAAAAGAATTGCAGAATCAAAAATCCGCCGAAAACGGGCGCAATGGTAGTGCCGAATGAATTAAAAGCCTGGGTAAGGTTTAACCGGCTGGAAGCGCTTTCTTCAGATCCTAACAAAGATACATAAGCATTGGCCGTAATTTGCAAAAGGGTAAAGCCAAGTCCTAAGGTAAACAGTGCTACCAGGAAAATCCCATATTTTGACGAAACTGCTGCAGGGTAAAATAAGCCGCAACCAATAGCTGAAACCAGTAAGCCTAAAAGTATTCCGTTTTTATACCCGATTTTATTGATCGGGTCTCCGTTGAAATAAGATATCAAAAAGTAAATTAATGAACCGATAAAGTAAGCTCCAAAAAAACAAAACTGAACCAGCATGGACTGTAAGTAACTTAACTGGTAAAGCGATTTAAGGTGAGGAATCAGTATATCATTCATACAAGTAATAAAGCCCCACATAAAAAACAAAGATGTTAAAGTGATAAGGGGAATGGTGTAATTTTTCTTTTGTTCCATTGCTGTGTGATTCCGGTTTGTTTATTAAGGGAATGTATAATCAAACATAAAATAAATTCTTTATAAATATTTAGATTTTTATTTAGCCGCCGGCGATTTTATTTGCTTTCATTTAATCCCTATCTTCGTTAAATAAACCACTTATTATGAAACCTGCTAAATTTATATTGCCGCTGTTATTTTGCGCGATAGCTTTTGGTTTTACAACCATCAGGAATATATCTCCCTGGACGCAACTATTTAATGGGAAAGACCTTAAAGGTTGGGATACTTATATCGGTCCCGACCTGGATGATGCCGGCAAACCGATCACCGGTACTCCGGTTGGATTAAATAACGATCCAAAGCATGTATTTACCATAGTAAAAGAAAACGGTGAAAATATTATCCGTATATCCGGCGAGAACTGGGGCGCTATATCTACCCAAAAAGAATATGAAAATTATCATCTTCAGCTGCAGTTTAAGTGGGGCGCGCTTATATGGGGGCAAAAAAGAGGTAAAAAGAAGGATAGTGGCCTGCTTTATCACTCGGTCGGAAAATATGGTGCAGATTATGGCGCCTGGATGCGCTCGCAGGAGTTCCAGGTAGAAGAAGGCAATTGCGGTGATTACTGGGGCGTTGCCGGAGGGATGGCTGATATACCGGTGATTAAAAGATCTGAAACCGAATATGTTTATAGTCCGCAGGGAACGCTGCTCAATTTTAGCCAGGGTAGTAAACAGGGCAGGCATTGCATAAAGAACGGGGATGCCGAGAAACCGACAGGCGAATGGAATACGCTTGATCTTTATTGTCACGGCGATACCAGTATACATGTTGTAAATGGTAAAGTAATGATGATATTATATCATAATAAACAACTGGAAAACGGGCAGGAACTTCCGCTTACAAAAGGTAAAATCCAAATACAATCAGAAGGCGCAGAGTTATTTTACAGGCAAATAAAAGTACAACCGATTGACCGGCTGCCTGCAGAGCTAGTTAAGCAGTAGTTAGCATTTATGTAGATATCTGGATAAAATGTATCTTCATATAAAAATTACCAAACCTTATTAATAATGAACATATGAAAAAAGTTAAATTGATCTTATTATGCGGTTTAGCTTTTTACCTGTGTTCTTCCATGTCAAATTGTAAAGAAGATAAAACCCCAGGCCCTTCAACAACGGTTCATGGTTTTGTGAAAGAAGACAAAACCGGTAATCCTATTGCAAACGTCCAATTACAGGTAACCAAAGAATACGCTGTGTTTTTATCGGGTAACAAGTATTCCGACTATGATGTAGTAACAACCGGCGCAGATGGAAGTTACAGCTTAATATTTACACCACTCGGTACAGGTACGTTTTATTTAAAGGTGTCATCTTCTCCGCCCAATTATTTTTCGGGAGGAATAGAGCAGATTTATCCCGGCAAGGATAATACCGCTAATTTTACACTCACAAGAGTGGTTAATCTAAGTGTTCATCTAAAGAATAATTCAAATCAGAACAAAACCGGGTTTCATATTTTTATTTCAAGTTGTTGCGGTCCTTCACAGAACGCAACCTGGATGAGTGATAATATACTTCCGGTGATAATTGACACTACAATTCGCTATAAATTACCCCAACTATCGTCTTATGTCTTCCAAAGTTTATATTTTAATGGGTACATTAAATCCGGTCCGGATGTTGGCTATTTTGCAGATACAATAAGTTTTAAAAAGTCTTTTTATTTGAGTAAAAATGATACTACTTTAACAGTTATAAATCCATAATAAAAATCCTTTGATAAACTTTATTTGTCCGGTTGCTCAATTTCATTAAGTTGAGGGAACCGATATAATTTAGCCCTCTCTAAATCTTCCCCGCCAACTGGCGGAGAGACTTCAACTTCGTACTTTTTTAAAAGCCCTCTCTTCCAGGTAGGATGGGCTTAAAGCAACTTGTTTGAATTATGTAAACAATGGATTGAACTTCGCAAACCAACGCAGGTTTTCCACCATATCTTTGTTTCATCAAATTAAAAACATAATAATGGCAAATAATAAAATAGCATTGGTAACCGGCGGAAGCCGCGGGTTAGGCAAAGACATGGCATTGAACCTGGCAAAAAAAGGTATTGATGTAATCCTCACTTACCACAGCAAAAAAGATGAAGCGCTTGCGGTAGTGGCTGAAATTGAAAAAAACGGGCAAAAAGCTGCGGCATTACAAGCAAATACGGCTGATGTTAAAAGCTTTGAAGGATTTTTCACAGCAGTGTCGTCGATATTGAAAGATAAGTTTAACACAGATCGTTTTGATTTTTTAGTAAACAATGCAGGTATTGGCATCTATGCGTTATTTTCAGAAACCACAGAAGAGCAGTTTGACGATTTGTTAAATGTCCAATATAAGGGGGTATTCTTTTTCACACAAAAAGCATTGCCATTAATAGCCGATGGCGGCGGCATTGTGAATATTTCGAGCGGCCTCGCGCGTTTCTCATTTCCGGGATATGCGGCATACGCTGCTATGAAGGGGGCCATTGAAACACTCACCAGGTACCAGGCAAAAGAATTGGGTGGCAGAAAGATCAGGGCGAATGTGGTTGCACCGGGTGCTATCGAAACTGACTTCGGCGGTGGCGCTGTTCGTGACAATGCTGAAGTAAATAAATTTATTGCTTCAGTAACTGCCCTGGGCCGTGTAGGCCTTCCGGATGATATTGGTGGTGTTGTTGTATTTTTGTGCACAGACGATGCTAAATGGATAAACGGGCAACGGATAGAAGTTTCAGGGGGTATGAACCTCTAAGACTGAAAGGCAGGGCTTAATTCCCTGCCTTTTATACATTTCGAGTACGATTTTTCTGCTGACGTGCCCGGCTACTTCTTTAGTTTTCAGGTTTACAGTAGTGATGAGCTGGCCATGTCAGATCATAGCTGTTTTGTGATTTTTAAAACCATTCCCCATATTGTCAGTTACTTAAAAAAATAAATATAGTTATGGAACCTATTATCGGTCCCGGACTTCGCCATTGGTGGGTATTTGTATTAAGAGGGATCCTTTTTATACTGGTAGGTGTTTATATGCTTATGTCACCTGCTACCGGTTTTGTGGCGCTTGGATTACTTTTTGGCCTGGTTATACTGGTTGCCGGCATTACCGAACTCCTGCATGCTTACCGTGATCATGGAAGGGATATACAACGCTGGCATTTACTGTTGGGGCTGGTAGAAGTAGTGCTTGGTATTGTGTTAATGACCCACCTGGCAGCCAGTATTGATATTATTCGGATAATAGTAGGAATCTATTTTTTGTTCAGAGGTATTTCTATTTTAACTTTCAGGAGGCTAACTGGCAGATCGTGGTGGGTTACACTTGGTGGCGCTTTGGTTTTGCTTTTCGGTTTGCTTGTGCTGTTTAGTCCTGTTTTTGGCGCCCTCACCATCATATTATGGACCGCTGTTGCCTTTATAGTTACAGGTGCCCTGAATGTATTGCTGGGGGTTAATATGCGACCTGCTTCGTAACTCACTTTTCTGTCATCCTATTGCTTATTCTTGCTCCAACCTGTTAAGGCATTGTAACTAATTGGTTGCTCAATTGGTTCTAATACCCAGGTAACCAAATTTTATTAATTTGCCGATGTCTTACTATAATCAATGATTATGTACCGGAGAAATAAAATTGATACAGCTAATGGGTTGTTTTTCTTTTAAAATAGGATGCCGGTAAATATTCCACAGCCGGCAACAACAATTGCAATGAAAGAAAATAATCTCGGAGAAATAGCTAAAGTGTTTCTTAGGTTGGGCATTACCGGCTTCGGCGGTCCTGCGGTTCATATCGCCATGATGGAAGAAGAGGTAGTAAGAAAACGCAAGTGGCTGACGCATGAGCATTTTATCGATCTTATAGGAGCGACAAACCTGATACCCGGACCTAATTCTACAGAGATGGCCCTGCATTGCGGACATATGAGAGGAGGGTGGCGGGGACTTTTAATTGCAGGTGCATGTTTTATTTTACCGGCAGTAATAATTACAGCTTTATTTGCTTGGGCTTACCAGCAATATGGCAGCTTGCCGCAGGTTGCACCGTTTATTTATGGTATAAAACCGGCCATAATAGGAATCATCATTTCATTAATGATCACGCTTGGTAAAAAAGCATTAAAGAGCATCGAACTAATTTTAACATGTTTTGTATGTGTTATTTTGGCAATATTTGGAATTAATGAAATTTATGTACTGTTTGGTGCCGGTCTGGCAGGTATGCTCATCTATTCAATCAAACAAAAAGTACAAAATTTAAATACCATTTTGCCGGTTTCAATGCTGTCGGTCACCATTATTTCCACGCACCGTTCCAACTGGAAGGTATTCTGGATATTTCTTAAGATCGGGTCGATTTTATATGGAAGCGGTTATGTGCTCTTCGCATTTTTAAATACCGAACTCGTTAAAACCGGGATGCTTTCGCGCCAAACTTTAATTGACGCCATTGCTGTCGGCCAGTTTACACCGGGGCCTGTATTTTCATCAGCTACGTTTATTGGCTGGCAAATGAACGGTCTGCAAGGCGCCGTTGCGGCAACAATAGGTATCTTTTTACCGTCGTTTTTATTTGTGGCGCTGTTAAACCCGTTGGTTTCCAGGTTAAGGAAATCAAAATTGATGTCAGCATTTTTAGATATGGTGAACGTAGCGTCCATTGCTTTAATAATCGCAGTTTGTGTTGATCTGGGGAAGTCATCAATTACAAGCTGGAAAACCATTATTATAGCTATAACAGGATTAGCTGTAACACTAATTTTTAAAAAGCTGAACAGTGCTTTTGTTATTTTAGGGGGTTCAGTACTGGGCTATTTGCTTTTGTTGTTCTGATATGTTTTCACCTGAGACTTTTTTAGTTAAATCTCTCCATAAAAAAACACCATGGCTTTTTTAACCATGGTGTTTTTAATGATTTGTTTGAAGCATTTACGCTTTAAATATCCTTAGTAAAATTTCTATAGCCAGGATAAACAGCCAAAATCCTAAAGTTATATTCCACTCCCTGATCAAATAAAAGATCACTTTTTTTCTGAATGATAAAAACTCTCTCATAACGAATAATTCTATTTATTTCCATCCTCCGCCCAAAGCAATGTAAAGCTCGGAAGCTGCACTTAGTTCTGATCTTTTTATAGCCGCAAGCTCCAGTTCACTTTGTAAAACGTTTCCCTGCGCAGTAATAACTTCCAGGTAATTTGCCATGCCATTTTTAAACAACAGGCTTGCATTGCTGGTTGCGTGCTGTAAAGTAGTTACCCTGGTGGCCGCTATAACCTGCTGGGCTTTTAATTTATCAATTTTAACAAGCGCGTCGGATACTTCCCCCACAGCAGTTAAAACCGATTGCCTGAATTGTATAACCGTTTTTTCACGCTCGATTTTTGCGGTTTCGTATTGCGTTTTTAACTGTTTATGCTGAATTAGCGGCTGTAAAACACTGCCAGAAACAATCCCGAATAAAGAAGCCGGGATATTAAACCAATTGCTTGCCATAAATGAATTTACGCCACCTGTGGCAGTGATTCTTAAAGCCGGGTACATACTAGCTTTGTTAATACCGACATTGGCGTTGGCTATTGTGAGCGCAAGTTCTTTGCTTTTTACATCGGGCCTCCGGTTTAACAGTGCAGAAGGGATACCTGCTGATAAATTTTCTGCCACCTGTATTTCGTTCAGGGTGGTATTCAGCGTGATTTTAGCTGGCAATTCGCCGGTTAATACCCGCAGGGCATCTTCCTGTAAAGCTATATTTTGTTCAAATTGAGGGACTAATTCTGCCGCTGCCAATTGCTGCGCCTGTGCTTGCTCAACAGCCAGTGAAGTTACCTGACCAGCATCATACTGCAGCTTGATAATACGCAGCGTACTGTCATTTAACGCCACATTCTTTTGGGTGATTGCTAACTGTGCGTTCAGCATCAGTAAATTATAATACCCTTGCGAAACACCGGCAACAATATTGGTTTGTATGGCTTTCCGGGCCTCGGTTGTTTGCAGGTATGCCGCTAATGCGCTTTTGCTTTGGTTTCGGATCTTTCCCCAAATATCAGCCTCCCATGAAATTGACAGGTTTGCTGAATAATCCTCGATATGGTTTGTGCCGATGTTATAGGCTTTTAAACTTAACCCGGTCAAACTGTTATTAGATGGCCTGTCTGTGCTGGCAGTAATATTTAAACCAACTTCGGGCACATTGTTCCATTTTACCTGTTTAACTAATAATTGTGATTCTTCAATGTTTTTAACGGCAACCTGCATATCATAATTTCTTACAATGGCGCTGTCTATCAATTTTTGAAGGGTAACATCGGTAAAAAAGTTTTTCCAGGGTATATCTGCTATACTGCTGGTATCTGCCGTGGCCGTATTGCCGAAGGCAGATGGGAGTGCAGCTTGTGGTGTTTGAATATCCTTCGATACTTTGCAGGCGCTTAAAGCGCTTATCAGCAGTATTAAAGCATATCTTTTTATAGTTGTTGTCATTTTGTTTTTAGTTAAATGTTTAATTATTCAGCCATTTCGGGTTCGTTAACCGTAACGATGTGACCGTTTAATTTTTCAGAAATAGCATCCTGGTCGAAAGGTACGCCTGTCATTTTTTCCTGCAAGGCCTGGAATATCACAAACAGTACCGGAATTACAAACAACCCCAGTAATACTCCTGAAACCATCCCGCCGGCGGCACCAATACTAATAGAGTGGTTACCCTGTGCAGATGGACCGGTGGCAATGCTCATCGGGAATAAACCGAATACAAACGCCATTGATGTCATGATGATTGGCCGCAACCTTAACCTCGCAGCTTCTATAGCGGCCTGTACCAATCCGTAACCGGCCTTACGGCGCTGTACGGCAAACTCAACTATCAGGATGGCATTTTTAGCCAGCAATCCGATAAGCATGATGAGCGCTACCTGCACATAAATATTGTTTTCAATACCGGTTAACCCTAATACTATAAATACACCCAAAATACCTGTAGGGATAGAGAAGATCACCGCTAAAGGAAGCACATAGCTTTCATATTGCGCTGATAACAGGAAGTAAACAAACACCAGGCAAAGCATAAATACGATGGCTGATTGTCCGCCTGAAGAAATTTCTTCACGTGTTTGGCCAGAAAACTCATAAGCAAAGCCCGACGGCAATTGTTCTTTAGCTGTTTCCTCAATCGCCCTGATGGCATCGCCGGAGCTATAACCCGGTTTTGGGATGGCATTAATTTCGATGCTGTTAAACAGGTTATAACGCGATGCTGTTTCTGAACCATAAACACGCGTTAATTTAACCAGCGTATTTATAGGTACCATTGCACCGGTTTTGTTTTTAACAAAAACACGGTCAATAGCTGAGGGATCGGTTCTGTCGGCAATATCAGCCTGCATAACTACCCGGTAATATTTACCAAAGCGGTTAAAGTCTGATGCTTGTGCACTACCAAAATATGCCTGCATGGTTTGAAGGATGTCTTTAACATTTACACCCAGCTGGTTAGCCTTTTCGTCATCAACCTCTAGTTGTAATTGGGGATAATCTGCTTTGAAGGTGGTGAATGCAAAAGCTATTTCCTTTTTCTTCATCAGCTCGCCAATAAAGGTGCTGGCTACGCCGCTAAACTTATCCAGCTTACCGCCTGTTTTGTCCTGTAATACTACATCCAGGGCTTCCACATTACTAAAACCCGGAACGGTAGGGAAGCTGAATACAAAGAAACTTCCGCCGGTAATAGTGCCTAATTGGCCCCTTATTACATTTTGTATGGCATTGATGTCTTTAATTTGCCCCCTGTCCTCATTAGGTTTTAACAGAACGAAAATCACCGCGGCCGAAGGGCTGTTAGAGTTGGTTAATAAGTTAAACCCGGATATGGCGGTAACAAATCTTGTTCCCGGCAACGCCCTTAGTTTATTTTCGGCTTGTTTAAGCACATTTGTAGTTGCATCCAGCGATGTTCCTGAAGGGGTTGAAACGGAGATTGCTACGAAACCCTGATCTTCTGTTGGGATAAAGCCTGATTTTGTAGTGCTTACCAAATAAACAGTAATAATAGTTATCAATGCGAGGCCGCCCATGCTCAGCCATTTATTACGGATCAGGAATTTTAATCCGCCAACATACCTGTTGGTAATGGCGCTAAAGCTGCTGTTAAAGCCGGCGTAAAATTTCTCTTTAAAGCTTTTTTTAACTACAATGCCGCCATCGCTGGTATGTTTATCCTTTAAAAACAATGCTGCCAGCGCGGGGCTTAATGTTAAGGCGTTTACCGCTGA
>JAQNCM010000594.1 GCA_029237615.1 Mucilaginibacter sp. | reverse complement strand
CCAGCGGTAATAGCGCCCCTGACAAGGCGCCGTGGGTTTTCTCCGGCGGCTCCTATCCTGGCGCTCTGGCCGGTTGGATTGCGGCTAAGGATCCGGGCACCTTCTGGGCCTACCACGGCACAAGTGGTGTCGTCGAAGCGGTCGGCGACTTCTGGCAGTACTTCGTCCCGGTCATGGAAGCCGCGCCTCAAAACTGCACTAAGGACTTGACTGCAGTAATTGAATATATCGACGCCGTGCTTCTTCATGGAAGCCTGAAGCAGAAGCAGAAGCTCAAGGCCAAATTCATGCTTGATGGCCTGGAGGACGCCGACTTTGCATCGTGAGTGCTCTGATAGATTGAGCTGCAGCTCATGACCCGTCTGCCCGTCGAACGGTGATCTGACCCCAACTCCCCTTAGTGCGCTCGAAAACGGGCCGTGGAAGTGGCAGTCGACGCAGTTCTACTCAACAACAACCCTGGGATACACACCCTTCTATCAGTTTTGTGATTATATCGAGGTGAGCCACCACCAAAGGCCCCAGTGGTGCGCGAGCTATCCAGGTTCTTTGCAACTAACTGATAACCCTAGAACGTCTGGCCCAACTCTACCCATACTGTTCCTGGACCAGAAGGAGTTGGCCAGTGCAAAGCACTGCAGGGGTATGCCAAATGGTTTACTGAAGTTGAGCTGCCAGGAAGTGAGCATCCATCCACCCATCTAAGGGCAACTCGTGGGGTTAGCTAATCATTGGAGTCAAAGCTTGCGAGTCGGCTCCATACGCAGACTGGATCGGCACATACAACACTGGGTGTTATGCTAACCTGAACGCATCCAACCCGGCTTATAAGGACTTATCCTTGGACAATTGGCCGAACAGGCAGTGGATGTGGATGCTCTGTAACGAACCGTAAGCTGCTCGTCCCTTCCCACTGACCGTTGAAAAGTATGGCCCGTACTGACTTTCCCCGTTCTAGGTTTGAGTACTGGCAAGACGGAGCCCCGGAGGACCACCCAAGTTTCGTCTCTCGTCTGGTTAACGTGACGTACTGGCGCTCTCAATGCCCGCTCTTCTTCCCCCCAAGTGAAGGTGGTTACGGCCTTGCCAAGGGCAAGACTACGAAGGACGTAAACGAATACACCGGCGGCTGGTTCATAGACAACACGACGCGTCTCATGTTTGCCAACGGCGAGCTTGATCCCTGGCGGGACGCCACTGTGAGCTCGAAGTTTCGTCCTGGCGGCCCCAAGGAAAGCACTCCCGAGATGCCGGTCTGGGTCATTCCGGGGGGAGTCCACTGTTCCGACTTTTATTCGCAGAATTGGGCCTTGAACCCCGAGCTCAAAGGTATCGTGGACGAAGAGGTGGCCACAATGGAGCCATGGGTGAGCGAATTTTACGACCAGAAGAGCAAGCGGCGGACTTAGACAGCGTAACGAAACCAAGCGCAGATTAGCTGCCGAGTTGAGCATCGAGATACTTCTTGGTGTTGATCCTAGAGAACAGATAATAAAGGAGAAATATCGGCGCGGGATGCCTCAACCGCATATGTTCCATCCTGGTAAGTTGTGGACCACGATGTAAATTGTCGAGTCAATTGCATATTCGATGCCTGTGTCTGTGCCTGTGCCTTCGCACTTCATGCGATGCCGCCCGTAGTCTGATAAGTGCATTGCTGGAGATGGTGAAGCTAGTGAGTGCGTCGACGACTCGGCGTCACGGATGTGGTAATCAAGATGCGATTACAGGGGTACGTTGCTAGGGCTGACAGGATTTGACGACATTAAGGAATCCTGTTCATCTCTTTGGGATAAGAGAGGAGTCCGACAGGAGCCATCAACATGTCATATAAACATAACACTGCCAGCAGTAATCGGCCATCACCGCTGCGTTGAAGGACGATTATTTGGGGAGTTCTTTGCGTGTAATTATCCCCGCGTCCGCCGCCCGATAGACGCGACCGCTAGCAGAGATGGAAGGCGAGAAGACGACTCGGGTGGCGATAATTGGCGCCGGTAGGTGTTCTTGGACCTCCCGTGCTACTCTTCGAAACCAAACACTGGCCAGCACTGACATTTCACATGTTTTCTCGACAAAAGGTATATCCGGCCTTGTCGCCCTCAAGGAATGTCTCGCTTCAGGCCTCGAGGCCCATGTCTTTGAGGCTCGACCCGACATCGGCGGGAACTGGAATTACGAGCCGGTCCCGGCGAACGCGACGACGGATGGGACGGGGAGCCCAAACGTGACCTCTTCCATGTATGACGGCGTCATGTGCAACAGCTGTCGCGACACGACCGGCTTCACCGACTTCCCCTTGGACCCTTTGCGATATGGCGATTATTTCAACCACAGGCACATGCTGCGGTACCTGCGAGACTATACCGATCACTTTGGGCTTCTGCAGCACATCCGACTCCGTACTAGGGTGTTGTCCTGCAGCCCACTGGCGGGGGGAGCGGATGGCTGGAAAGTGGCTACGCAAGAGGAGGGCCAACCCGTCGAGGAGGGCATCTACCAGG
>JAQNCM010000301.1 GCA_029237615.1 Mucilaginibacter sp. | reverse complement strand
CCTGTGTATCAGCAATCTACTTAAAACGACGTCAATATTTAAGGCAGCGGCTACGGTTCTTACCTGTTCTTCATCAGCAGTATCCCTAATAGCCCACCGTTTATTCATATCTTTGTTAAAAAACAGTAAATATAGATGATTTAGTGAATAATGGGTAGTGAATTGTGAGCGGCTACATGATTCTCAACTACTTAATTTCTCTTAAATAAGAATAATAATATTAATGGAAATCTTCACTTTAGGCGAGGGATCATACTCGGTAGATGCTACTAAAAAATTTATACCTTTTAATCCGGAAACGGATAATTACCGGGAGCGACCGGCTTCTTTATTTATCCACGTTAATCCTTTCCTGATAAAAACTGATACCGACCTGATCGTCTTGGATACAGGGCTTGGTTATAAAGATACACGCGACGAATTATTTATTCATCAGCATATCCGCAATGCCGGCTTTGATCCGGCAGACGTAAGCCTGGTATTGATGTCGCACCTGCATTATGATCACTCGGGCGGACTGGTGGTTGAGCGTAATGGCAAATTTGAACCAAGTTTTCCACAGGCAAAACATATTATTCAACGCAAAGAATGGGAAACAGCTATATCAGGTGCGTCAACATCCTATCATAAGGAAATTTTTGAAGCATTGCTGGATAAAGTAAATATCATGTTTGTGGAGGGATCGGGTGAAATACAGCCGGGTATCAGGTATGAATTATCCGGCGGGCATTCTCTTTATCACCAGGTATTTTGGATGGACATAACAGGTGAAAAATGTTTTTTTGGCGGAGATGAGTTGCCCGAACCAGAACAACTGATCAGAAAGTTTGTGGCCAAATATGATTATGACGGACGCAAAGCAATGCAGCTAAGAGAAGAATACGGCAAAAAAGCAGCAGCAGAAGGGTGGACCTGTTTATTTTACCATGCAAAATCCCTTACTGTTGGAAAAGTTGAATACCAGGAAGATCATTTTAAAATTTTACCTGCTTAAGCAGGATCTTCAACCTTAAAAAGCTCTATGATCTTTTCGACATTGAGCGGTTTAGATACAAAATCCTTTACAAGCGGATATGACCGGGCTTTGTTAATATCGTTGCTAAAAACAGAAGAGGATATAATATAAATTCTGCATTTGCCTAAAGGATCAATATTTAAACGGTTGTATTCGTCTAAAAATTCCCAGCCATTCATAATAGGCATATTTATATCCAGTAAAATATAATCAGGCAATTTGGAAGGATCAGTCTTTTGTATTTCTACTAATTGATCTATAGCAAATTTTCCATTAAGGCAAGCCATTATCTCAGTATTTAATAAAGCTTTCTTTATTAATTTTATAGAAATAAAATTGTTTATTTCGTCATCATCAACGAGTAAAACACTAACGGATCTGCTATTAAAGTTCATATTTATATTTAATGATAATGCTTTATACGGGCATGAATTTTAAAAGGTTTTATATTCTCATAAGGAATAGGACAATTTTCTCACAGACAGACCTGGTATTTTAGCGGCGGGTACACCAATTTGCCTGTTTTATTGGGTAATATTAATTAAAAGTAATATTTTAGACTGAATAATCAAAACCCTAATGAAAAAAAACCTCCTTCTGTTATTGTTCGTAATAATCTCACATACAGTTGCTTATTGCCAAAATCAAAGCGAAATCGGCTCAAAAACCCGTGGATATACCAAATACGCGGGTTATTTCAGCTTTTATTGGGACGAAAAAACAGGCCATATATTGTTGGAGATAGATAAATTTGATACTGAATTTTTATATGTAAACTCTTTACCTTCGGGTATCGGCTCAAACGACCTGGGCTTGGATCGTGGGCAGATTGGCGGTAGCCGGATAGTTAAATTTATTAAAACCGGCCCAAAAATCCTGCTGGTTCAGCCTAATTATACCTACCGGGCAGTAAGTGATAATGCTGACGAGCGTAAATCTGTGGAGCAGGCGTTTGCACAATCTGTTATTTGGGGTTTTAAAGCCGAAGCACAGGATGGCGATAAGGTGCTAATAGATATTACTCCTTTTTTGCTGCGCGACAGCCATCATATTGCCGACAGGCTAACTAATGCCAACCAGGGGAATTATAGTTTGGATGAAACGCGATCCGCAGTTTATTTGCCCAATACCAAAGGTTTTCCGGATAATTCAGAATTTGAAGCGATCGTTACGTTAACGGGTAAAGCAAAAGGCGCCGAGATCACTTCGGTTACGCCCGATCCGAATGCAGTTACCGTTAGAATGCACCATTCATTTATTAAGCTGCCGGATGCCAATTACAAACCACGCAAATTTGATCCCCGTTCAGGGTATTTCGATATAAACTATATGGACTATGCAACTCCCATAGACCAACCAATTGTAAAACGTTTTATTGCGCGCCACCGGCTTGAAAAGAAAGATCCGTCGGCAGCAATGAGTGAGCCGGTTAAGCCCATTATTTATTATGTTGACCGCGGTGCGCCCGAGCCTGTACGCACAGCATTAATAGAGGGTGCAAGCTGGTGGAACCAAGCCTTTGAAGCCGCAGGTTATAAAAATGCCTTCCAGGTGAAGCTGTTGCCGGTGGATGCAGACCCAATGGATATCAGGTATAATATTATTCAGTGGATACACCGCTCCACACGGGGTTGGTCATACGGCTCTTCAATTGTAGACCCGCGTACCGGGGAGATCATTAAGGGCCAGGTTTCATTAGGTTCGCTGCGCGACAGGCAGGATTTTTTAATAGCTGAGGGACTGGTACAACCCTACGAGGATGGTAAACCGGTTAGTGATAAAATGATGAAGCTGGCTATTGCCCGCCTGCATCAGCTTGCGGCACATGAAGTAGGCCATACCCTTGGCTTACAGCATAACTTTACCGCGAGCGTAAATAACCGTGCATCAGTGATGGATTACCCACCTCCTGCCATCAGTTTAAATGCCGATGGCACCATAGATCTTTCCAATGCTTATACTGCTGAAATTGGCGGATGGGATAAACGTGCGATTCTTTACGGATACCAGGATTTTACAGCAGGAACAAATGAGGATGAAGCCTTAAAGGCAATAATTAATACCACGCTGAAGCAAGGCTACCTGTTTATTACTGATGAAGATGCACGCCCGGCCAGCGGCGCCCATCCATTTGCACATTTATGGGACAGCGGTAACAATGCTGCCGACGAATTGAACAGGTTAATGGTAATACGCAAGCATCTGCTGGATAATTTTTCGGAAAAAGCCATCAGGCAGGATGCCCCAATGGCCACGCTTGAAGAGGTATTGGTACCGGTTTACCTGATACAACGATACCAGGTTGAAGCGGCATCAAAAATGCTTGGCGGATTATATTATACTTATGCAGTTAAAAACGACGGACAGGTAACGACGAAATTTGTTACACCGGCCGAACAGTGGAAGGCTTTTAACGCATTGATGGGAACCATAAGCCCCGACGCCCTTGCACTGCCGGAGAAACTGATAGAAAATATCCCACCGAGGCCAATTGGTTACCCGCGCACACGCGAACTATTTAAATCGCGTACAGGACTCACTTTTGATCCGATGGCTGCTGCCGAATCGGCCGCAGGGACAACATTGGAATTTATGCTTCAACCCGAACGTGCGGCGCGCCTGGTCGAATACCATTCGAGGAATAACTCTCAACCGGGACTGACGCCCGTTTTGGATAAATTGATTATGCAAACATGGAAAGCGCCACAGCAAAATGGCTATAAAGGTGAATTGCAGCGCATGGTGAATAGTTTAACCTTAAATCAATTGCTTAGGCTTGCCGCAAACAGCAGCGCTCCCGAAAGTGTGCGTGGCATAGCGTTAATGGAGATTGACGGATTAAAGAAGTGGATGCAAAAAACTTTAACTGTTTCAATGTCCGACCAAAAAGCGAACCTGTTATTTGGGTTATCGCAAATTGATAAGTTTGAGAAAAATCAGGAGCAGTTTAAACCGGAGCCACCGTTAAATATGCCGGATGGAAGTCCCATTGGCGAGTAAAAATATTGGTGGAATTCGGAAGTTCGATTTTGGAATTGATATATTTGACTTGATTATGATCAATCAAAACAGCTATTTAAATGCAAAACAATAATGTTACCGAAAATAAAAAAGTCTCCCCTACAGGGGGAGATCTAGAGGGGGCTCCAATTGTAACCGGATTAATGGCCTACGGAATGTCGGGCAGGATATTTCATGCGCCATTTTTAACTACTAATTCCGGATTTAAGTTTAAGGCCGTAGTTGAGCGGCACGAAAAAAAAGCAGCTGTGCGGTACCCGGATGTGTTGAGCTGTAGCACTATTGACGAATTATTAAATGACGACGAAATTGAGCTGGTAGTTGTAAATACCCCCAATAATACTCACTTTGATTTTACTGTAAAAGCGCTGAACGCCGGTAAACATGTGTTGCTCGAAAAACCGGCCGCTGCCACAAGTGCCGAAGTGAAAATTATGTTTGACCTTGCCCGCAAAGTAAACCGGCATTTGCTGCTTTACCAAAACCGCAGATGGGACAGCGGTTTTTTACTGGTTAAAGATATAATTGAAAGCGGCAGACTCGGCGAGTTGATAGAAATTCATTTCAGGTTTGACAGGTATAAGCCTGCGCTTAGCCCTAAAACATTTAAAGAAACAGCAGCTACCCCGGCAAATGGCCTGGTGTATGATCTGGGGCCGCATCTTATAGATAATATAATTTGCTTATTTGGCAAGCCATTGAGCTTTAAAAAAACAACCGGGATTTACCGGCAAGGATCGGAAGTGGCCGACTATTTTAATTATCACCTATCCTATCCAAACCAGTTAAATGTATATTTAACCTCGTGCCTGCTCATTGCGGAGGCATTGCCGGGCTTTGTGGTTCATGGTACTTTAGGCAGCTTTATAAAAGACCGGAATGATGTACAGGAACTGCAACTGGATGCAGAAATGCTGCCAACTGACCCGGGCTACGGCATTGAACCGGAAGGCACTGAGGGTAAATTGGTAACTATGGATGTTAACAATCAGAAAAATATTGAATGGATAAAACCACCCAGAGGAAATTATAACGGTTTATTTGACGATGTTTATCGTACCATCCGCAATAATGCATTATACCCGGTAACTGAAGAGCATGTTGCCTGGCAATTGGAATTGCTTGAAAAATAAAAATATCGTAACTAGTCTTTTTTCAACTTATATTAACACTAATGAAGAAATTATTCTTTTTATTCGTCCTTATCATATCGGCCGGTTGCAGTAATGCTCAGGCGCCCTTTACACCTCCCGCAACTATTCCGCCGTATCATATATTAACCACCGACAGCGTATATGTAACACCGGCCAATTTAAAAAAGAATAAAGCTACAATGATCGTCTATTTTTCGCCAGACTGTAGCCATTGCCTGCATATGATGCATGAAATGAAGCCACAGATGAAAGCATTTAAAGATATCCAGGTAGTAATGGTAACCTTTGTAAACCAAATAGAGGCTATTCGCGTATTTTACCGTGATTTTGATTTAAAGAAATATCCTAATTTTACTGTAGGCACCGAGGGTTATACGTATGTGGTTCAAAAATATTACCAGGTTAAAACAACCCCTTATGTCGCCCTTTATGATAAAAAAGGAAAGCTGGTAAAAACATACGAGAAAGCCCCGAAAATTGAAGACTTGGTCGAAGAGGTCAAAAAGATCTGAGAATCATCATCAGATCCAGCACCCTGCTGTATGGTAATTAGTCCCAGTGTATTTTTAAGTTTTTAAAGATAATTTGATAATCACCATATGAAATCTGTCAGCCTGTTATTTATATTATCGCTTTTAGGAACTTATTCTGCAACTGTTCGTCCCGGAAGCGGTAAAGCGGTACAGTTTGACATTAGTAGTATTTTAAATGCCCGGCCCGTAACTACCTTAACAAACGGTCATTTGGTTACATGGACTAAAGGGATTGATGGCGGCGGAACAGGTGATGGTTACCTTACGATGGCAGCTGCATTATTTAATGGGGATAAAAATGCCCACGCTTTGCCAGACAATTCTTTAGTGCCTGCAAATGATCTTCATCCTAAGATACAATTGCACTATTCAAACCAGGATAGCATGCATAACCAAAGCTGTAATATGGCTGGTATTGCTGACGCAGAATTTAAAGTTCCAAAGGCGAAATATCAAGAAATTTACCTGGCACTTACCAGTTCGGAAGGAGCATCTTATTTAAAGATTGAACTTATTTACAAGAACGGAGGTGAGATTAAAGATTTTATACTTCCTGATTATTATAAAGATATAATGGTAAACGAGCCCAGCCTTTGTTATCTTATACATGACCTTGCTAAATGGGGCAATAAAAATCAAATGACCGAACCCGACCATCACAATATCGACCTGCTCAAACTCCCGGTCAATCCTGGCAGAACGCTTACAGGGATAAAGATCAGCAAAGGTAAAGAAGGATATGTAGTTTTATGGGGAGCCGCAGGAATAACGGAAAAATAACTGCGTAACTTGCTCCGGTTACAAACCTTAATAACGATTATAACATGTATTTCTTAAGTTTTTTTTCTAATTCATACGCCTTGGTTAATAAAGCCTTATTTTCAATAAACTGATCGATATTAACAACCTCGCTTATAAATTTTTCCTTAAATATTTTTTGAAACTCAACGTACACCAGTGAAAACTTCCATTCGTTTTTTATTACAGAAAACGTTTTTTTATCATTTTTAATCAATGCATTATAGTCCACAGCAATAAACATTTCATTTGGCAGCATTTCCATGTGTTGTAATAACTCACTGTTATAAGTAATCCAAACATCTAAGTAAGATGCGGCCTGTTCTCTGTATAACTTTCGTTCTTTACCGGCACGCCTAAACCAATTCCATATTTGCCTTGACAGCCACTTGCGCTTTAAATATTTATCCTCAACATTTTTAAAATCCCTTACAATTAGCGAATTAACTGTGGAGTGAAAATCCCTTAACACTACCAGGTAATGTGCATCGGGTATCAGTTTACGGTAGTGTGTTAAAAACAAGCACGTGCGGGGTTCTTTCAAACCCCATTGCTCATTCATTTTATTTTTAAAGCCTGTAAGCGCTTTCAGTTTTTCTTCCTGGTAATAGGATAGTTTTTTAATAGGACTGTTAACATATCCTTCTCTGCACAGGTGATTTTCCTCCAACACATCCTCGTGATACCTGTAAAAGTCTACGTCTTCAAAATGACCTTCGACATTACCAATACCTGAACCCAAAAGATTTTCACCGATATTTAACCTGCATTTTTGCAGCCATTGACTAATCACCGATGTTCCGGACCGGTGCATGCCCACAATAAGCAAAACGTTGTTGGGTTCAGTCATAATTTGAGGATACTAAATTCCAGTTGGCTAGTATAAAATCGTACAACTTATCGGTACATTTTTCAATAGTAGTATCACCTGAATTGATATAAAGGTCCGGATAAACTGGCCTGTCAAACTCATCATTAACGCCTGTTAAGTTCATAACCTTTTCAGGATGTCCATCCGGAAGCAATGCTTTTGTATATAGCCCTTTTGTATCTCTTTTTATAAGTTTATTAAGAGAACAATCAATAAATACCGTTTTAACATTCTTGTAGGAAGCAGCTACTTCATTCCGGATCTCCTCATAAGGATTTATGGCGCTGATGATCACAATTATTCCCCGGGCAGATAGTTTACTTGCAACAAATGTTAGTCTCCTGATATTCTCATACCGGTCTTCCTTTGAGAAGCCAAGGTCCTTACATAAATTTTTCCGGTATTCATCTCCGTCAATCACCTCTGTATGATATCCGTTCTTTATCAGTCTGTTACTAACCAAATTTGTGATGGTGGATTTTCCTGCTCCCGACAATCCGCATAACTGTATTATCATAGGTTTTAAAAAACTAAGGACAAGTTAATTTTCTTCAACGCAAAAAAACACATTCAAAGTATTATCTTGTAGCATGTATCAAATAAATTACTTGCTGAAAAACAAATAGTTATCTGGCGGCAGCCAATGCATTTTTTTGCTCAGACTGAGATAAAACCAAAAGGTTTAATATTTATTTTATCCTAATTAAATTATTTTTACCAAGGCACCTGGAGCATTGCAGCTATTGCCTATCCATTGAGGTTTGAATACCCGTATTTTAATAATTACTTTATACGAATAACCGGCGCTATCCTGCATCTTTAACGGTGACTACTGTTTGAAATTCTTACTTTTTTGTTTAATATTCTTTAACTACTGGATGATTTGCGGACGTACTTTTGTTTTTACCAAACTTGATTAATTAAAAATTGTTGATAATTATAAATAAGAAATCATAATGGAAATTAAACGTAGCGGTTCGCAACCTTCAGGCAAAGGTCCCGCATCATATTTTACAGGGTCAGTGCGCATTGATCCGCTTATTGATCCGCCGGAACCGGCCCGCGTCGCTATGGCACAGGTTACCTTCGAGCCCGGCGCCCGTACAGCCTGGCATACTCATCCGTTTGGACAAACCTTAATAGTTACCGCAGGCAGCGGTTGGGTGCAGCGCGAAAGCGAAGAAAAACAAGAGATCAGGCAGGGTGACGTGGTTTATATCTTTCCGGGCGAAAAGCATTGGCACGGAGCTACCGCTATCACAGCGATGACCCATATTGCTATACAGGAAAAGCTCAACGGTTCGCCTGTTGATTGGATGGAACAAGTAACTGACGAAGAATATAACAACATAATTAAACAACAATAAGATAATAGAAAAGAGAACATTGGGAAACCGAGGACCGGAGTTTCTTACTAGTGGCTATTGCTGCTGTTGTTGCTGTTGCTGAATAATTTCCATGTAGCGCTGGTAGCTGTTTTTTGGAAATTCGGATATGAGGCTGGTAACATGTGCTTCTGTTATCTGTGAATCGTTATTATTTAAAACGTTTTCATCGTCTACCGAAACAGCAACCTCCAGCTTATGATTGGATGAACCTTTATAAACGCCTTTAACCGGCGAGCAATCAGAAAAATTACGGCCAACCGCCAGTCGTACATGGGTTTCATTAGCAATACAGTTATTGGTAGGATCAATGCCCAGCCAGCCATAATCAGGGATGTAAGCCTCGGCCCAGGCATGGGTGGCGCCTTCTCCACGCAGGCCATGGTGCTTGCTGGTACAAATATAGCCACTTACATACCTGGCGGGTATGTGCACCAGCCGCAGCATTTCCATTAATATATGAGCAAAATCCTGACATACACCAGCTTTAAGCTTCCATATTTCGTCGAGTTTGGTGTCAACTGTTGTAACGCCTTTAATGTATTCAAATGTATTATAAACGTATTGACAAAAGCGAAGTGCCACCTGGTACGGTGTATCATCTTTTTGTCTTTCGCTATCAACAATAGTCCTCAATTCTCTTAATCCCTCAAAATATTCCTGCTTTAAAAAATCGATATAAGGTACCATAAACTGCAGGCGCTTAAGGTCTTCCCACTGATGGGCGGGGAAAATATCATTTACAGGTGCTTCCCGGTGTTTGGTGGTTACCCAAACTTTTGAGTTAATGGTCAACACCGAATGTGGCTCGCTAAAGGTAAAGCTGCCCACCTCATTTCCGTAATAATCTATATGGGTATCAACCATCGGATTACCGGTAATGGTAAGCTCCTGCTTTAAAACATCCTGGTATTGATCTTTTATGGGGAATAAGATGATCTGGTTTGCACTGTCACGAACCTGACCTTCATAAATGTAACGCGTAATATGTTGTATCTCAAATTCGGGCATCTTGTCTAATTTTTTGATTTGAAAATTTGAAGATTTTTAAATTAAAGATTTTAAATTTTTAAATCTTCAATAAACACATTTTCAAATTAAACTATGAATTTGCAAAATAGTGTTCATTAAGTGAATTTCCTATACCATAAAGCTCAGTTCGTATCTGCGTCAAAAATAAATGTAAACCTTCCTGTTCGATACTTTTTACAGAACTGTACTTTATGCGGCTTTGCAACCTGCCGATCCTGAAGGACATTTCCCGGTAATCATCCAAATTGCTGTCATTCTTCAGCCGGTCAAAATAGCGCTGAATATTATTGACCGAATAGATCACCGACCGTGGAAAATCATTATTCAATACCACCTGCTCCAGTATATTAGATGCCTCAAACCCCTCCCGGTATGTTTTGAGGTAAAGCTCGTATCCGCCTAACGAAAGCAGCAGATGTTTCCAGTAACTGGTATCGGTAAGCAGGTCGGGATTGTCGCTTACGGAACCAAACTTGGCATCCAGGATATCAACCGACTGAATGGCCCGCTCCAGGTATTTACCGATATTCATAAAACTCCGTCCCTCCCCGCGTTCCATTGTAATCTCCACCGTGCCGTAATAAAGCATTACTTGTTTTATCAATACATCCAATACGCTTATAGGATCATCCCGTAACAGCGCTTTTTCTAATTTCGGGTCTTTTACCGTATGGTAATATTCGTTAAGGCATTGCCAAAGGTCTTTCGGAATATGTTCCTGCACTCCCCGTGCATTCTCGCGGGCAAGTGTAATAATATTCAAAATGGAATTGGAATTAGTTTTACCAATTACCATATACTTTAATACTGCACGGCTATTATTTTCCAGCTTTTCAGTATCGTCTTCATCCCTTCCTGAAAATATCCGGATCACCGGTTCCCACGTAAATTCCTGTACCGTATCCTGTGATGACGCATAATTTATTTTGAGCATCCGCAGCATACCGTCGCTGCGCTCAATGTACCTGCTTAACCAATAAAAACTTGCTGCTACCCTGCTTAACATATTTTATAATTTCGGAAGTCGGATTTTCCATTTCGAATTTTGT
>JAQNCM010000427.1 GCA_029237615.1 Mucilaginibacter sp. | reverse complement strand
CCAACGGTAACCGGCAACTCAACATGTACGGGAAGCAGTGCAACCTTATCAGCCGTTGCCCCGGGAGGAACCTACCAGTGGTATGACGCCACCAATGGTGGTAATCTTTTAGCAACCGGACCAGTTTACACTACTCCGTCGCTTTTAACCAATACTACCTATTATATTCAAACAACTATAGGCGGTGTTACCAGTTTGCGCACTACTGTTAAAGTCACCGTTAATGCCATGCCCTCAACACCGGTGGTACAGGGAACATCAATTTGTATGGGTAATTCCGCAATCCTGAAAATAGCTGATACGAGTCAGACTTATTCGTGGTATGATGCCGCTACCGGCGGTAACCTGTTATCGGTAAGCGGCACATACGTGACGCCTGTTTTATCGTCCAATCAATCCTATTACGTACAAAGTAATAACAACGGATGTGTAAGTGATCGAACGAAAGTTGATGTTGTTGTAAATCCGGTCCCTGTTATAACAAGTTCAAATGCTGATGTTGTTTGCAGCGGCAATGCAATAAATTATATTATTAGTGCCAGCATTCCCTCTGCAACATTTTTGTGGAGCCGCGCACAAGTACGCGGTATCAGTAACTCTGCGATAGCTAATCAAAGCACCAGTATTATTAATGAAACTTTAATAAATACCGATAGCGTTGCAATTAAGGTAACTTATGTAATTACACCTGTAAGTAACGGTTGTTCAGGCGCCCCATTCAATTATGTAGTTACCGTGAACCCAACCCCTGTGGTAACTAGTGCTGCAAAAATTGAAATTTGTAACGGTGCCACTGCTGATTATCAAATTAAATTCAATACGCCTGCCGGCTTCGTATGGAGCCGGGCTGCTGTTGCAGGTGTCACTAACGCGGCAGTTACCGGACAAGCAGCAAATACTATCAGGGAAAATCTGTTTAACAGCACAAATGTCCCGATCGATGTGACCTATGTAATAACTTCTCAAACCGCCACGTGTACCGGCATT
This sequence comes from Mucilaginibacter sp., assembly GCA_029237615.1. GTDB lineage: Bacteria > Bacteroidota > Bacteroidia > Sphingobacteriales > Sphingobacteriaceae > Mucilaginibacter. The sequence goes on along the minus strand of JAQNCM010000427.1, from coordinate 2,139 downwards.
CCATTTAACTTTGTTATTACAGTTAATCCAACAGTAAATATAACCAGCGCTGGCAGCGCAACTGTTTGCAGTGGAACCGGCCAAAACTACGCAATAACGTCAAACGTATCCGGAGCCACGTTTATATGGCAACGCGATGCTGTAAATAATATAAGTAATCCGTTGGTAACTAATCAAACATCACCTGCAATTAAAGAAACCTTAATTAACACGGGCGGCAGCCAGGTAGATGTTCCTTATCTCATTACGCCGGTTTTTAACGGATGTCCCGGTACACCTTTCAAATATGTAGTAACAGTAAATCCAACACCGTCAGCACCCGTTGTTAATAGCAATTCTCCTATATGCATAGGAAACACCGTACAGTTAAGTACCCCCACTATAAAAAATGCAACCTATTTTTGGACCGGGCCAAACGGCTTTACCTCTTCCGTGCAAAACCCTGCTATCCAAAACACCACTCTGGCTGATTCAGGTACTTACAGCTTATATATATCAATAAACGGTTGTCCGGGACCAGCTTCCGGTATCCAGGTATCGGTGAAGAAACCTCCGGTTGCAAATGCTGGTCCTGATCAAACTGTTTGTGTAACGGATCCTGCTGTAACGCTTGCCGGCCAGGTTTCGGGAGGTACAACTACCGGGATATGGACAACCAGCGGAACGGGTACTTTTTCACCGTTAATTACAGCATTAAACGGACGATATATACCATCTGCTCAGGATAGAACCGCAGGCTCAGTTACACTCACTTTGTCGTCAACAAGTAAAGACAATTGCAATATTTCAACATCAAACATGAACATAAAATTTGGACCTGCACCCGCGGTGTTTGCAGGTTCAAGTATGGTGGTGTGTTCGCAAAGCGGCAGTGTGAGATTAAGCGGTAAGTTACTGATAGCAGGAGGCGCTACCTGGACTACATCCGGAACAGGAACTTTTAATCCCTCCGCAATGCAATTAAACGCCAATTATATACCAAGTAAAGCCGACATCCAACGTGGATCAGTAATTTTATCACTTAATATTAACAATCCAGGTGTGTGTTACGTGGCAAAGGATTCAATTATGCTAAGTTTTGAGGCCCCGCCAATTATTAACGCCGGGGGATTAAGATATGTACTGAAAAACAATAAGATCACCTTGCATCCTACCGTGAATGAAAACAACGTAAAATATTTGTGGACGCCAAATATCAATATCGATAATAATACTATAAAAAATCCAGAGATCACGGGAAGTACGGACATGACTTATACCCTGCAGGTTACCGATGCGTTGGGCTGTGTTAGTATTGATTCAACCTTTATTAAGGTGTCACCCGAATTAATGGTACCTAATACCTTCACACCTAATGGCGATGGGATTAATGACTTTTGGAAGATCCGCGGGTTGATTGCTTATCAGCAGGCTACTATAGATATATTCGACAGATATGGTCAAAAATTGTTTCATTCCATCGGTTATAGTACCCCATGGGACGGCACTTATAATGGAAAGCAATTGCCGGTGGGAGTTTATTATTATATTATTGATACTAAAGTTAACAGCCAGGTACTGTCAGGTTCAATAACCATTATCCGGTGATTTTATCAATTTGTTCGGGATAAATCATTTCATTGTTAACAATTAGTTAACATAAAAATAACTAAACATTAACAAGTTAGCTATTACCTTTATCAGCCTATTAAAAATGATGTGTTATCTGTTAATTACTATTAAAAATCAGTTAAACCATGAAAAACAATAATCAAGCCGAAGCCCGGGAGAAGCATGCTCTTCAAATCAAGGAAAACTATGAAGATGAGTATTGGTCAAAAAAATATGGAGTCTCCACTGAACAACTAAAAGAAAAAGGTAACAAGGTTGGCATTTCGACCAAGATCATAGATGCTTATTTTAAAAAGAAAAGTTTCAGTCTTTAAGTAAGCACAAGTTCATTCAGCTAAGAAGCTATTAAAGTCTTATTAGGTATAAGCGATCATAAAAAAACCTTAAATTAAAATAATTTAGGGTTTTTTTATGATCCCAAAATAAACGTATACTTTCTGTAACAGCACCTTCATCTGCGATTTACTTAAACCAGTTAAATTACTGAGAACAGCCCTAAAATCCATATATCTAATACTATTACAATAA
>JAQNCM010000406.1 GCA_029237615.1 Mucilaginibacter sp. | reverse complement strand
TTCCTATAATAAAATTGCCTTGTACACGCATGGTATTCACCAGCCGCCCACCGTGCCATTCATCCTCAAAAAGGACACGGTAATAACTATCCGGCCAGCCAATTGGAATGACCTGTTTAATAACAGCATAACAGGCGCGGTAAAATATTACCATAATTTTGAAGACCATGATCTTAAATACACCCGCAATGTAATAGTTTGGCTTCCACCATCTTATAATAAATCGCCCGGTAAAAGATTCCCGGTATTGTACGCACATGATGGTCAAAATGTATTTATACCAAATTCAATTTATTCGGGCGAGTGGCGGTTAGATGAAACCGCTGACAGCCTGATGCGGCTTGGGAAAATCCAGGAATTTATAATAGTCGCTATTGATAATACGAAAGATCGCTGGGAAGAATATTCGGGGACGCCCAAGGGTATAGCTTACATCAATTTTATAGTAAATAACCTTAAGCCGTTTATTGATAAAAATTACCGGACTAAACCTGACAGAGCCAATACGGCTGCAATCGGTTCGTCAATGGGCGGACTCATATCCTTTTACATGGTATGGTTACATCCTGATGTTTTTTCGAAAGCAGCCTGCTTATCCAGCGGATTCACCTATGACGATGGACATATTATTGATAAGGTAGCTGCATCTTCCAAAAAAATACCGGGTACACGCCTGTATCTTGATTGCGGCGATCAGGATTTGGATAAATATTTTCTGGATGACAATAACAGGATGTATCAATTGCTAGATAAAAATCACCCGGAAATTAAGTTAAGATACAAGGTATTTGAAGGCGCTGCGCATAATGAATATGCCTGGGCTAAACGATTACCGGATCCGCTCACCTATCTCTTTGATAACACAAAAACGCAATAAGATGGCTATTACATGCAAAGCAGCCATTACGGATGGTAAGGGGAATTTTAACATTGAAGATATTGTAGTAAACGACCCGCAGGATGATGAAGTGCTGGTAAAAATAAAAGCAGCAGGACTTTGTCATACTGATTATGATTCACTGAACTGGGGAAAACAACTTATTATTGGTCATGAAGGCGCCGGCGTGGTAGTTAAAACCGGCAAGGATGTAGCTGAATTACAAACCGGAGATAAAGTAATTTTAAGCTGGGCCATGCATTGTGGCCATTGTTTTCAATGCCTGGAAGGGAATGTGCATTTGTGTGAGGTTGCCTCTCCGGTAGCAGCAGGTTATAATGATTATACTCCTGGTCATGCCGATCCGTTGGGAACTACATTGAACGGAGTTTCTGTACTACGGTCGTTTAACATTGGTACCCTTGCTGAATATACACTTGTAAAAGCGTCGGCAGTAGTAAAAAATCATTCACAAAAAATGTCGTTCCCTGCAGCAAGCATTATAAGCTGCGGGGTAATGACCGGCTATGGCTCGGTGATGAATGCGGCAAAAGTTAAACCGGGAGCATCCGTTGTAGTGCTGGGAACGGGCGGTGTGGGGCTAAATGTGATTCAGGGAGCTAAAATAGCCGGAGCTTTACTAATTATTGCTATTGATATAAATACCACGCGGCTTGCAATGGCTGAACAGTTTGGCGCAACACACACCGTAATTGCAGACAAAGCCGACAAAGGCCTGTTAAATGCTGCTGAAAAAGTAAAATTATTAACAGATGGGCGGGGCGCCGACTACGCTTTTGAATGCACCGCCATACCTGCACTTGGAGCCGCCCCGCTTGCTATGGTGCGCAATGCTGGTACCGCAATACAGGTAAGCGGCATTGAACAAGAGATAAACATTGATATGAGACTATTTGAATGGGATAAAATTTATATAAACCCCTTGTACGGCAAATGCCGTCCGCAAACAGATTTTCCAAAAATTGTAGCGCTTTATGAAGAAGGCACGTTATTGCTGGAAGAAATGATCACTAATACTTATACTTTAAACAATCTCGGGACAGCCTTTGAGGATATGCTTAAGGGAACAAATGCAAAAAGTGTCATCGTATTTGATTAAAGAAAATGTCCAGATTTAGAACCTTAGAAATTTCCAACCCGCAATTCGAAAATGATAACCTCCGTTTTATAACGGTAAAAACGCCAAACCTTAAGGGTCGGGGCGATATTTGTGTCTACGTGCCCCCAGGTATTCAGTCATCTGTAACTTTACCTGTAGTTATACTTTTACACGGGGTATATGGAAGTGCCTGGAGTTGGCCCTATTCCTCAGGGGTACATTTACAAGCCAATGAGCTGATACAAAAAGGCGAACTGCCCCCAATGATTATCGCTATGCCGTCTGACGGAATGTGGGGCGATGGCTCTGGCTTTTTATCAATTGGAGATCAAAACTTTGAAAAATGGATTGCCGAAGATGTACCGGATGCTTTGATCGAAAGTATAAAGGGCGCAAAAAAAGAATCGCCCCTGTTTATTTCAGGTCTTTCAATGGGCGGATTTGGCGCATTGCGGATAGGTGCAAAGTATGCTCCGAAATTTAACGCCATGTCAGGGCATTCATCAATAACAAGCCTGCCGCAAATAAAATTCTTTGCAGAAGAATCATTGAAATTATATGCTCAGCATATTATAAGTGACGAAGATGTATTTGAAACCTTTATCAAATATCGCCAAAACCTGCCGCCGGTAAGATTCGATTGCGGAACAGGTGATCTTTTAATCACCTATAACCGCAACCTTCATAAGAAAATGGAAGAAGCGGGAATTCCTCACCTATACGAAGAAAACCCGGGAGGACACGAATGGTCTTACTGGTCTAAACACATAACCAGTTCTTTAAAATTCTTTTCGGAAAATATGTAGCGTTTATAAACGCTCTTTATTTGGGAAAAATAGCACTTGTACCGTTTTCACTTTGCTTATCCTTTTTCAATGGCATTAAAACTATAAGGCTCATAATAGCTAACAAAATAGACAAAAGTATAATGGTAGTTTTATAATTTTCCCAACTACTATTTTTTTTCTTTCTTTTTATTTTTTTCATAGCCGTTGGTTATTAAAGTAAATATATGGTGATAGCTATACGCTATAATTAAAAAAATGTAACAGGGCGCCTGAAGATTTGAAACTTTAATTATTAGACCTTACAAAACCCTGCTTTGTTTTCGAAAATAGAATTTCATTGTTTCAACGGTGTTAAAATCATATTACGTAATTAAATTATCATTATTAAGTCAGTTTTAATTTCGGAAAACTAAATTTCATTATTTGCCGTTATTAAACTGTATGAATGCAATCTTGCGTTCATAATTGTGATAAGGTTTAGGTTGAAAGCCCCCAAGCAGCGAGTGCAAGGGGGCTTTTATTTGACAAAAATCTCTATATTACCTCCGAATGAACGGGTTAAAAAAAGAGCTGTATAATTTATGTATTTCTTACGTGTTAAAACGTATGGAGGCTGCGCAACAAGCTATTGATGAGGCACAAAAAGCATCAAATGACGACACCAAAAGCAGTGCGGGCGACAAATATGAAACCAGCCGCGAGATGATGCAGCAAGAAACAAACCGTAATCTTGATCAATTAAATGAAGCTAATAAGCTAAAAGTGACTTTAAATCAGATTACATTTTCAGGCACATCCGAAATAGCTGAAACAGGCAGCGTGGTGATTACCAATAACGGTAATTTTTATATTGCCGTGAGTGCAGGCTTATTAATGGTAAATAACGAAAACTATTTCGCTGTTTCGCCGTTTTCTCCGATAGGATTAATGTTAAAAGGGCAAAAAGCAGGGTTTGAATTTAAATTAAACGATAAAAATTACCTCATAAAAAAGGTAATTTAAAAAAAATTAAAACATTTATTGCCTATTTGCAATTTTTAAGAGTAATCATCAAATATCTATTATATATTTGATAATAATAAAAGGTGGCAAGCAAAGTTGACTTGCGCATTATAAACTAAATTTTGATGAACATATTTGTAGGAAGTCTTCCTTTTTCATTAGAGGAAGCCGATTTAAGAGAGCTTTTCGAAGCTTATGGTGAAGTAAGCACCGTTAAATTAATTAGTGACAGAGAAACCGGCAGAAGCAAAGGTTTTGGTTTTGTCGAAATGCCTGATGATGAAAGTGCGCAAAAAGCGATCACGGGATTAAATGGCGCTGACGTAAAGGGCAGATCAATTGCGGTAAGCCAGGCAGAAGAAAAGAAACCGAATGATCGCAGAAGCGGCGGCGGTGGTTATGGCGGCAGCCGCGGTGGCGGCGGTGGCTATGGCGGCGGCGGCGGTAACCGTGGTGGTGGCGGCGGTGGCGGCTACTCAAGGGATAACAACCGTGGCGGTGGCGGCGGTGGAAGCCGTTGGTAACTAAAATATAAGTAAAGTGCCTTATCCTGTATGGTAAGGTACTTTACTCTCTATCACTACCTGTGTAAGCAAATTCGTAATTTACAGTACATTTAGTGCTGTAGTCCTTTAGTGGCATGCCTATCATTTTAGTGTGCGT
>JAQNCM010000388.1 GCA_029237615.1 Mucilaginibacter sp. | reverse complement strand
CCGGGTTTGATTTATTTCTCTTCCTTAACCCATTGAGGTTTATATTAAACCTCATCAAAAAAAATCATCTAATTATTAACGCTTTAAATGGCAAATAATTTAACGGTAATTTTTCTATTCAATGACCATACAAGATTTTGATATACTGGTTGCAACCGCCCAACATGTGGACTTTGCACCCTTAATATGTGACGAGATGGCTGAGTCGGCCAAGGCGCGCGGTACCGGTATAGCACAGCGTTCGCCAGAGTACGTGGCCGATAAAATGCTGGAAGGTAAAGCGGTGATTGCACTGCATAAAGATGGCACCTGGGCCGGCTTCTGTTATATTGAAACCTGGAGTCATGGCGATTTTGTGGCTAATTCAGGTTTAATTGTGAGTCCGCAGTTCAGAAAAGCCGGATTAGCGAAGGCTATCAAGGAACGGATTTTTGAACTTTCACGTACCAAATATCCGGAAGCAAAAATATTCGGTCTTACCACCGGATTGGCAGTGATGAAGATCAATTCAGACCTTGGTTATGAGCCGGTTACCTATTCGGAACTTACACAGGATGAAGATTTTTGGGCCGGCTGCAAAAGCTGTGTTAATTACGATATCCTGATGAGCAAAGGCAGAAAAAACTGCATGTGCACAGCCATGCTATTTGATCCGGCTGAAAAGCAAAAGGAATACGAGGACAAAATGAAAAAGATCACGCACAAAGCAACATTGCTGGAGCGTATAGAGAATGCTATTAAAAAAACGATAAGAACGGATCACGATTAATATTGTAGAGACGCAATACTTTGCGTCCCCTGATTGAATAATAGATGAGACGCAAAGTATTGCGTCTCTACACAAACATACATCATGAAGAAAAAAGTAGTACTTGCATACAGCGGCGGATTAGATACATCGTTTTGTTGCATATATTTAACACAGGACCTGGGTTACGAAGTTCATTCGGTAATTGTAAACACTGGTGGTTTTAGTGACGAAGAACTAAAGGGTGTTGAAGAACGCGCCTATAAAATGGGCGTTACCTCTCATCATGTGGTTGATGAAACCGAAAACTTTTACAATACATGTGTCCGGTTCCTGATCTATGGCAATGTATTAAAGAATAATACCTATCCCCTCTCTGTAAGTGCTGAACGGGTTAGCCAGGCAACCGCGATTGCGAACTATGCTAAAGAGATAGGCGCTGAATTTGTCGCGCATGGCAGCACCGGCGCCGGCAACGACCAGGTTCGTTTTGATATGATTTTTAATATCCTGGTTCCGGAAGTACAGATCATCACCCCTATCCGGGATCTCAAATTAAGTCGTGAGGCCGAGATCCAATATTTGAAAGATCATGGTGTAGAGATGAATTTTGAAAAAGCTAAGTATTCTATAAACAAGGGTATCTGGGGCACATCTGTTGGTGGTAAAGAAACCTTAACCTCAAATTTAGGCTTGCCGGAAGAAGCATGGCCAACACAGGTAAGTAAATCGGAAACCAAACGCCTGGAGCTGGTATTTAACAAAGGCGAACTGATTGGAATTGACGGCGAAATGTTTGATCATCCAACCAAAGCGATACAGACACTGCAGGCTATTGCACAACCTTACGGAATTGGCAGGGATATCCATGTGGGTGATACGATTATAGGCATTAAAGGACGTGTCGGTTTTGAGGCAGCCGCACCAATGATCATAATAAAAGCGCATCATACGTTAGAAAAACATGTGTTAACCAAATGGCAGCTATCATGGAAAGACCAACTTTCCAGCTTCTATGGCAACTGGCTGCACGAAGGTCAGTTCCATGATCCTATTATGCGCAATATAGAAGCGTTCTTAACTGATACCCAGCACAATGTAAGCGGAAAAGTATTCGTTGAGCTAAACCCATACCGTTTCCAGGTGATAGGTATCGAGTCATCACATGATCTGATGTCGAACAAATTTGGCAGCTATGGGGAAATGAATAACGCCTGGAGCGGCGAGGATGTAAAGGGTTTCTCAAAAATATTTGGCAACCAGGTAATGATCTATCATAAAGTAAACCAAACAACAGAACAGAAGTAATTAAGCTGAATAAAATGAGTACAAATAAAAAAATAACAGCGGGCATAATCGGAGGTGCAGGTTATACCGGCGGTGAAATGCTGCGCATCCTGATCAATCACCCCGATGTTGAGATTGCATTTGTACATAGTACCAGCAATGCAAACAAGCATGTTTACGAAGTGCATACAGATTTATTTGGTGATACCGATCTTAAATTTGCTGCCGAACTGGCTTATAATATTGACGTGCTTTTCCTTTGTCTTGGACATGGCGATGCTAAAAAGTTCCTGGAAGCCAATCCTATCCCCGATAATATAAAAATCATTGACCTTAGCCAGGATTTTAGGCTAAGTCAAAATTCAAAATTCAAAAGTAAAGACTTTGTTTATGGATTGCCGGAGCTAAACCGGGAAGCTATTAAACAAGCTGCTAACATTGCTAATCCAGGGTGCTTTGCAACGTGTCTGCAATTGGGTCTATTGCCACTTGCTGCCAAAGGTTTATTAAATAACGAAGTTCATATCACCGCCACAACCGGTTCAACCGGCGCTGGGCAAAGCTTAAGTCCTACTACACATTTTACCTGGCGTAATGATAACCTTTCTGTTTATAAGGCATTTGAGCATCAGCATTTAAATGAGATAGGCCAGTCCTTAAAACAACTGCAGTCCAGTTTCGATAAGCCGATCAATTTTATTCCCTATCGTGGCGATTTTACAAGGGGCATCATTGCATCCATCTATACGGAAAGCGACCTTTCGGAAGCGCAGGCCTTAAATCTTTATAAGCAGTATTATACAGGGCAGGCATTTACGCATGTAACCAATCACGATATCGATTTAAAACAAATTGTAAATACCAATAAGTGCTTTATACAGGTAAAAAAACATGGCAATAAAATATTTATCGTAAGCATTTTAGACAACCTGCTTAAGGGTGCATCCGGACAGGCTGTGCAAAATATGAATTTAATGTTCGGCCTGGATGAAAAAGCCGGACTGAGATTAAAAGCAACGGGATTTTGAGCGGAGGTGAAAGGATAAAGGCGAAAGGTATTATGCTTTTAATCTATTAAAAACCAACCTCAAAATATAATAATTATACAAGGCGAAAACCTTTGATCTTTCGCCTTTGACCTTTTACCTCAACAAAAAAATGAAACTATTCGACGTATATCCAATCAATCCAATCAACATTGTTAAAGGTGTTGGCAGTTTAGTATATGACGATAAAGGTCAGGAGTATCTTGATCTTTATGGCGGGCATGCTGTTATTTCTATCGGCCATACCAATCCCCACTATGTTAAGCGATTAGAAGATCAGTTACATAAGATAGGGTTTTATTCTAATTCTATTGAGATCCCTTTGCAAAAACAATTAGCCGAAAAATTAGGCCATATCTCAGGCAAAGAAGACTACCAGTTATTTTTATGTAACTCTGGTGCCGAAGCCAATGAAAATGCCTTAAAACTGGCTTCTTTCTATAATAGAAAAAAGAACGTGATCGCCTTTACAGGCTCATTCCATGGCCGTACCTCGCTGGCGGTTGCCGTTACTGATAATCCTAAAATAGTTGCACCCATTAATGAAACTGAAAATGTGATCTTTTTACCGTGGAGCGATGAACAGGCGTTAGAACAGGCATTTGCCGAAAATGAAATTTCATCAGTAATTATAGAGGGCATACAGGGTGTTGGCGGTATACAGGTAGCACCCGAAAGCTTTCTGCAAAAAATAAAATCATTGTGCGATGCCAATAACGCTGTATTTATAGCAGATTCTGTACAATGCGGTTACGGACGAACAGGTAAATTCTTCTCACATGATTTCGCCGGTATTGATGCAGATATTTATACCATGGCTAAGGGTATGGGTAATGGCTTCCCGGTTGGTGGAATTATTATATCACCCAAAATTCAACCTGCATATGGTATGCTGGGAACAACTTTCGGAGGGAACCATTTAGCATGCGCAGCCGGATTGGCTGTTCTGGAAGTGATGGAACAGGACAACCTGATGAAAAATGCTGCCGAAGTTGGCGGGTACCTGATAGCAGAGCTTAAAAAGTTTAAAGAGGTAAAAGAAGTTCGTGGCCGGGGATTGATGATTGGCATAGAAGTGCCCGCAGAACTGGCTCATGTAAAGAAGGATCTGCTGTTTAAACACCACATTTTTACAGGTGAAGCAAAGCCAAATGTGATCAGACTTTTACCAGCCTTAAATTTAACTAAGGCGCACGCCGATAGATTTTTAGAATCATTTACTGCAATATTAAATCAATCCGTTATATTCAACAATAATTAGTGTGTCCCCGTTTATTTTAAAGTTCCATGAAACTATTTTCTTCTGTTAATGATGTTCCTGATATAAAAGCTTTGGTTAAAGAGGCTTTACATCTTAAACAAAACCCTTATGCTTATAAAGATCTGGGAGAAAATAAAACAATAGCTTTGGTGTTCCTTAATCCTAGTTTGCGTACCCGTATGAGTACGCAAAAAGCCGCACTGAACCTCGGCATGAATGTAATGGTGCTGAATATGGATAAGGAAGGCTGGGCTTTGGAGCTAAGGGATAACGTTATAATGAATGGTACCACTGTAGAGCATATTCGTGAAGCAGCAGCGGTTATGGGGCAATATGCGGATATTATTGGTGTACGTTCCTTCCCGGGATTAAAAAACAGGGATGAAGATTATAGCGAAATGATCTTTAAC
>JAQNCM010000588.1 GCA_029237615.1 Mucilaginibacter sp. | reverse complement strand
AAAGTACATGCTGTATGTGTTAAATGCGGTAATCCGGCTTTATACTCGTACCGTATAGTTCCGGGCAAAAACCGGATACTGCTTGGCGAAAAGGAAAGCTATGAGCCACGATGCCGTATTTGTTATAATTTAATACTTCCTTAATTAATTTATCGATTTTAAAGGTTATATTGAACAATAATTTCAATTGCAGTTATCGTCATATGGATCCGGTTATGAATATCAATGTAATTGCCAATTTAACCTGCACGGCGGACGCGGATGACACACTCCAGATCGAGTTAAAAAAACTGCTTAAGGCCACCTTAGCTGAAGAAGGTTGCTTATCCTATGAAATATATGAATGTAACGAAGAAAAAGGTCAGTATATCATTGCGGAATTATGGCTTGATCAGCACGCTTTAGATAAGCACCAGCATTCCCCGCATTATAAATACTTTGTTCATATTGCCCCTGCCCTGCTTAGCGAGCCTGTTCAAATTAAAACATTAACCAGGCTGGTATAAAACGATATTTGATATTTATTCTATTAAAAATGACAAGTTACTAAAACAAAAGGCACACCTTAAGTTGTTAATAGGTATATTCTAAATTTTATGGCTAAAAAGATACTGGTAATTGAAGATGATAAAGACATCCGCTATACCATTGTTTATGTATTAGAAGAGCAGGGTTATGAAGTAACATCTTCAGAAAATTCAAAAATCCTGAAATCAATAGATAAGCATAACCCGGATATGATTTTATTGGATAATTGGCTTACCGAGTGGAAAAGTGATGCCAATGGACAACAATTAAGCAGGGAGTTAAAATCAAACCCGGCAACAAGTCATATCCCTATTATCATTATCTCGGCGGTAAGCGATATAAAGGAAATAGCTGAAGCCGGATTGGCTGATGGCTATTTAAGAAAACCTTTTGGTATAGATGAATTGATTGACTTGGTTAAAGAGCATCTTAAATAAATTATTTGCTGCCTCCATTCTTTATTACACGTTTTTGATCTTGTATCGCCTCTGCAGATTTTAAACTATCTGTTGAAATTGTATTGGCCATTTTTACCTCTTTCAACGCTATGCTTGCTTTTTTCCATGTAGATGCATCCTTTTTATCCAGGAGAATGGTGTCCGCTTTGTTATAAAAGGAAATTATATTTTGTTTCAGTGAAGGTGTAAGATAGCTGTATTTGTTTTCCTGAAGTTTTAACAGCAGCTCATTATAAGTCGCGTCTGCCAGGTCATATTCTTCCGGTGAAGTGGGTTTGCCCGTATCAAAATCAACATTAGGCAATTTTATTTTTTCATAACTTAATTTGGCCAGCGCATCTGCATAATGGACCATCACGGTATCAAAACTTTTTATAAACTGCTTTTCACCGGCAGGTCCTACTTCCTTAAATCTGAATGTTTTAAGCGGGCCAACTTTGGGAAGTATGGTAATAATAAAAGCAAGCACCTGTACTTTAAATTTAGGCCTGTCCCTATCAGCGCCGAATTCAGCTTCGTATTTTTTACGCTTCATTCTATAATTAAATTTGCGTGCTGTAATACCCGGTTGCATTTGTTGTATCTCATTCCTTTTTAATACCCAGGCACTGCGGGTAACCGTAGGCATCAAGCTATTAACCGCCCATCTGAAATTATTTATAGAGTGATCAATATTTCCAAATATTACATTTACATTTTGCCCGTACGTTTTATAAAATGCTCTTTCAAGCACTGGAACTGCTACATTAAATCCAATAAACTCATGAAACGCCTGCGACTCATAATTAGCCCTGGCTAATTGCAATACGTCAAAAGCTATTTCAACCCGGCTATGTGCAGCATGGTTTTCTTCATAGGTGGCTATGTTGCCATATTTATCACGTACTTTGGGATAGACCATTGGTACAACCAAGTTGGTGCCTATAGAATGGCCGTAAGCATCGGCCATATAATGGCATAATGCGCCTAAAGCGTAGGCGTATTCATTAATATTCTGAGATTCTGACAACAGGTTTTCTACAAAATCTCCGGTACGCACATAATGGATCAGGTTGGTAAAATAAGTACTTCCATAAGGTGAATAACCCACATCGGTCATTAAACTGCCGCCATAAGCATAGGAATGCGCTAATTTAAGATCAGCATCTGTGGCATTGGGGAATTTTTTCTTTAATAACGGTTGGATGGATTTTTTCCAGCTGGCATCAATTATCGCCTCGTGTGTTAAGATGGAATAGGCACTTGACGATAATGGTATAAATAAGACTGCAATGAGTAAAGCTACCCATATACACTGAGCTAAAAAACGGATCTTCATCTATGTTAGGTTATAATTTATGGTAAAGGATTAAGAAGGAAAATTGTTTCACTTCCTGACTTTCCCTCTTTTTGTAAAAGTTGCCGGATGAAGAACTAAGATTTACGAAGTTTTAGAACTTCGTAAATCTTAGAAAATAAATATTACCAAACTTTCACCCGTTCGTTCTCAGGAATATACATTTTATCGCCCGGTTTTATATCAAACGCTTTATAAAACCCGGGATTATTAGATACCGGCCCAATAACGCGAAACATAGCCGGAGAATGCGGATCTGTGTTAATTCCCATACGTGTGGACTCATCTGTCCGCTTTGAGCGCCATACCTGCGCACATGATAAGAAGAAACGCTGATCGGGAGTGAAACCATCAATTTTTTTATCGCTTTTTCCTTCGGGTGTTTTTTTAAACGCTTCGTAGGCGATAGCCAAACCGCCAACATCCGCCAGATTTTCTCCCTGGGTGAGGCTTCCGTTTACATGCACATCATTTAATACAGTAAACTTATTATACTGGTCTATCAGTACTTTTACCCGATTCTTAAAACCTGCCGCGTCAGCGGGTGTCCACCAATCTTTTAAGTTACCATCTTTATCATACTGACGACCCTGGTCATCAAAGCCGTGCGTCATTTCGTGTCCGATTACGAGACCTATACCACCGTAATTAATGGCATCGTCGGCATTTTTATCAAAAAAAGGATATTGTAATATTCCGGCAGGAAACACGATTTCATTAAATGTTGGGTTGGAGTACGCATCCACCGTGGGTGGCGTCATTTGCCATTCGCTCCTATCAACAGGTTTACCTATCTTGTTAATCATATAAGCATAATCATGATGCGCTACAGATTTCAAATTTGTATAAAAAGCATCGCTGCTGATCTGTACGTCATCATAATTTTTCCATTTATCCGGGTACCCGATTTTTTTAACAAAGGCATCTAATTTGGCAAGCGCTCGTTTTTTAGTTTCGGGTCCCATCCAATCCAGTTTTTCAATGCGACTGCGGTATACGCTTTGCAAGTTATTTACCAGATCAAGCATCCGTTTTTTAGCCTCAGGAGTAAAGTATTTTTCTACGTAAATCTGACCCAGTAATTCGCCTAAACCTCCGTCAACTCTTTGAACCAATATCTTCCACCTTTCCTTTTGTTGTTTTTGACCGTTCAAAACTTTTCCAAAAAAGTCGAAATGGGCATCTCTTAAACTTTTACTCAGCGCGGTTGCATTGTTATTTAAGGCATTAAAAGTGGCATAGTCTTTCCATATTGCGACAGGTTCGGTTTTCAGCAGGGTGTCCAAAGTTTTATAATAACCGGGCTGGCCCACTAATATCGTATCCGTTTTCAGATCCATACGCTTAAATACATCGGTCAGATCAACATCCGGCATTTGTTTTTGTATATCGGTTACAGCAAACTTGTGATAATTTTTAACCGGGTCGCGCAACTCTGTCGGCGTTAAATGCGACTGAGCTATTTTTGTTTCCAGCTTTAAAATGCCGTCGGCTTTTGCAGCAGCAGTTTTAGCATCAACACCTGTAAGTACAAACAGCCTGATAATATATTTTACATACTCGTCCCTAATCTTTTTTGAAGCCGAATCAGTTTTTAAATAATAACCTTTCTCGGGCAGGGTTATGCCTGTCTGGTCAAAATGGGCGGCATTTTTGGTACTTATCCGGTCATCCGGCGATACATAAAAACCGAATAATAACCCGTCTCCAGTTTTATAGCCATCAGCGGCTAATTTTACCAGGTCCTTATAATCCTTTATCGCGCTTATTTGTGTAAGCAATGGCTTAACGGGTTCATACCCTAATTTTTCAATCGTTACGATATCCATACCGCTTTTGTACAGATCGCCTACCTTTTGCTCCTTGCTTCCTTTGGCATTATCTTTAGCGGAAACATCCTCCAATATTGAATGCAACTCCTTTTGGTTATCGTTGTAAAGAATATTACCCAAACCCCAGCCACTTTCGGTTGCCGGAATTTTGGTATTCTTTATCCACTTGCCATTGGCATATAAAAAGAAATTGTCGCCGGCCTTTATCGTAGTAACC
>JAQNCM010000378.1 GCA_029237615.1 Mucilaginibacter sp. | reverse complement strand
AAAAAATAAACCAAAAAATTAAAAAATGCCGCCCACATAACTGCCTGGAAGGGCGTTAGTACCTTGGTTGATACAATAGTGGCAATAGAATTGGCTGCATCATGGAAACCATTGGTATAATCAAATATAATAGCAAGGCAAACAACGATAACCAATATGGGTGTAATCATATATCGTTATGCATTTTTAACTAAAATCGACTCCATAACGTTTGCTGCGTCCTCGCACATATCGGTAGCTGTTTCCAATGCCGCGTATATCTCCTTATACTTGATTAAGCGGATCGCATCCTTCTCATACAAAAAAAGATCGGCTACGGCCCGGTCAAAAACGTAATCCGCCTGGTTTTCAACGCTGTTTATCCTGATACAGGAATCAGCTATATTACGGACATTTCTAAGGTCCTTCAGTTCCCTTACTGCTTTTTCAAGGTCAATGCTGGCCTGTAAGGTTAAATCTGATAATTTACGAATATGCTCGTTAAAGTCATCGATACGGTAAAGGCTCATCCTGTTCGCAGCGCCCTGTATGTAGTCGGCAACATCATCAATAGCAGAAGCCAGCGAATGAATGTCTTCGCGGTCAAAAGGCGTTATAAAGTTTTTTCCAAGCTCCAGGTATATCTGGTGGGTTATTTCATCGCCCTTGTTTTCTAATTTGTCTATCTGTTTAAACAGTTCTTCGCGTGTTGCCGGATTAGTTGAATTTACTGTTTCTACCAATATAGTAGCCATCACAACTACATTGCTTGCAGCTTGTTCAAACAAGGGGAAAAATAATTTTTTATCCTTTGGGACAAAGTATTGGAAGATACTGTTTAGTGACATTTTACAGAGAGTTTGACCAAAGTTAATCTTACAGTATTAAATTAATGTTAATTTTTAAGAACAGGTATGTTAGGAAAAGGTAAAGTTTGTCTCGATTTTTGCAATGTAAATCCAAAGGTTGAACCTAATCCTTCTGTACTGCGAACATTAATTGTTTGCTCATGTGCCTCAACAATATGCTTTACAATTGCAAGCCCCAGGCCCGAGCCGCCTATTTGTCTTGATCGGCTGGTATCTGTCCTGAAGAACCGCTCAAATAAGCGTGGAAGGTATTTTTCTTCAATTCCGACACCATCGTCGGTAACTTCAACAAGCACCTGATCATGCAATTCAAACAGGCTCACAGAAGTGCTGCCGTCTTCATTTCCCTATTTGAAAGAGTTATCAATCAGGTTTACCAGTACCTGCCTTATCTTCTCCCGGTCGGCATTTACCAGTATCGGCTCATCATATTTTTGCTTGAATATTAATTTAATGTTATGTTGACGCGCTTTAACCTCCATTGACTCAAAAACCTCCTTAATAAGGTCATTTATCTTAAATCTTGTAAGGTTGATCGGAATTTCGCCCGACTCCAGCTTGGAGATTTCATCCAGGTCTTTTATCAGGTAGCTTAACCGGTCAACATTTTTCGCTGCTTTGGCTAAAAACAGCTGGGCCATTTCTTTGTCTTCAAAATCGTCATCCTGTAGCGCTTCAATATATCCCTGTATAGCAAACAGGGGGGTCTTAAACTCGTGCGATATATTTGATAAAAAATCACGCCGAAATTTCTCCTGCTTCCTGAGCTCGTCAATTTCGGTTTTCTTTTGTTTTGCCCATTCCTTTACTTCCGCCTCCACATCATTGATAGGATCAGCACTAGTATGTTCACCCAATGCATCGCGAAGATCGCGGCCAAGCTTCAAATTATGGATAAGCTTATAAATCAGCTTAATCTTTGAGTATACGTATTTTTCTATCAGGTAATAAAATACTATAAAACTGGTAATAATAGTAACCAAAAACGTGATAAACACATAGTACCAGCTATGCTGAAAATAGTAGTTTACGGTGGAAAGGCTTACAGCAACCGCCGCCGCATTAATTAAAACGAGTATCCTGAATTTCATATTTTAAAGGTAGTAATTAGCGGTTAGAGATAAGATATTTTTTAGTTCCAGGTCAGGTGTTTGAAGAAGAGAATTGATTCCCTGTTTAATGCCCGGTTTCTGATCTCTATTTAACCGCCTCAGCATTTATACTAATAAAAACTTCGTCAGACATAATCATGCTGTGGCTGCCAATACCAAAGTCCAGCCGGTTTATTTTAAAGTTGCCGTTAAATGATTGGCTGTTGCCATTTTCAACATAAGTGAAAGGAATTTCCACCGGTTTAGTTTGGTCTTTAATAGTAAGATCAAACACACCGGTATAGTTATTCCCGCTTTTATGTTTAAATGAAACCGACTTCAGGGTAATCCTGGGGTATTTCGCCAGGTCAAAAAAGCTTTCACTCTTTAAATGATCATCCCGCTCTGAATTATCCGTATTAAGTGTATTTACTTCAACCGAAGCGGTTAACGTGCTGGCTGTAAGATCAGCCGGGTTAAAATGAATATCGGCATGTAAGCCGCCAATAGTTCCGTTGGTATTAATACCCAGGTTTTTAATTTTAAAAGTGATTACTGAATGATTTATAGCGCTTTGTGAATAAGCAAATGCAGCAATTGTTATAAGTAGTATTATGGATGTAAAACTTTTTTTTATCATTGAGTAATAACGAGGATAATGGTGAAATAATTTATTTGTGAGTAATTTTTAAATTGCCGCATGAATCTGATTAAATATTAATACGCTTAAACGGATTAGCTATGTTACTTAAAATTTGTAACTTTAATAAATTTAACGAGAGGAAATAAAATTTCTAAAAGCAATTTGAATTAATAAAATGGATACAATGTTAATACAACTTACCAATCAAAAAGCCGCAGGCCTTATACATGAATTGGAAGAATTGCAATTGATTAAGGTATTGCAAGAAAATGTAGAGACGGTAAAACCTAAATTATCTGATAAATACAAAGGCATATTAAGCAAAGATGAGGGCCAAAAACTCAACGAACACATAAAAAAAATGAGAAGTGAATGGAACAGTATTTAATAGATACAAATGTAGTGTCAGATTATTTTTCCGCTTCCTTTTTTACAGTTTCAATGCAGTTTATGGATACTGTTTTTGATTCTATTCCTAACCTTTCAATTATTACTCAAATCGAATTACTTTGCTGGAAAACAGACGGAACAACCGAGCAAAAAGTAAAGGATTTTATTGATGATAGTATTGTGTTAGATATTACGTCCAATGTTATTGCCGAATGTGTAAACTTACGCAAAGGCAAAAAAATAAAAACTCCAGATGCTATCATTGCCGCGACTGCCCTGGCTCACGGATATACCCTTATTACGAATAATGAAAAGGACTTTTCTAATGTTCCTGATCTCAAAGTTATTAATCCACATAAAATATAGGTAGTACCTAAAAATCAAAACTAATTTTTTCTTTCTTTATTAAAACTCTATATGCGCTCTAATTGAAAATACATTTACCGGTCCGCGGTCCTTATTATAAGCGGGATTAATTATAAACTGGTAATCCGGCGTCAGGAAAAATCTCTTTTGATAGGCATTTATTTTATAATAGCATTCAGCTATCATCTCAGGCGCATAATTCAACTTCCCATCCCCAATTAAAAATCCGTAGCCCCCACTGGCCAGGTAATTTCGATGCGGCGCTGATAAACCATTCACAATAAACGCCAACCCGGCTTCATCCTCACTGCGATGCCATTGGGCACCCTTTAATACACCGCCGAATGTTACAGACCTGTCAATCTCTGTAAAAAACCAGGTTTCGGTATGCCCGTCATTATAGCTTGCTTTTGCGAATACCCCAAAATTTTTGGTGATATACTGATCGGTATTTATTCCCAACCCATATTTGTGCCGTCCATAAGCCCGTGTTGAATCAACATTGGGCGCTTTGGGGTTTTGTGCCACCGCTAAATTGTAATTACCGAATTTGCCGTTGTTCAAGAACCCCAGAATTCGCAGTGTCCCTTTTTGGCCGCCTATAGTGTAGCGCTTTTCAAATTCAATGGTTTGCGTATTGGCTTTTGCTATTTTGGCATCCCAGGTAGATGAGTTAGCCTCCGTAACGGTCATGGTAAAGGCAAACCGCAATGTCCAGGTGGGCTGTCCGAGTTCCGAATAAGCGCCGATTACATAGCCACGGGTATTTGCGGGGTAGTCCCAGGCGGCGTTATCCATTAATGCCCAGTTCATAAATTGCGACCGGGGATCGTGACTAAAATTATTTTGATCAAAGAAATCACCCATATTGAATTTGCCGGCAGCTAATGAAAA
The DNA here is from genome assembly GCA_029237615.1 of Mucilaginibacter sp. Lineage (GTDB taxonomy): Bacteria > Bacteroidota > Bacteroidia > Sphingobacteriales > Sphingobacteriaceae > Mucilaginibacter. The sequence goes on along the minus strand of JAQNCM010000378.1, from coordinate 5,090 downwards.
ATATCGTTTGCTTTTTAGCCCGGCCAGCTGGTTTACGTCACTTTCTATCGTATCCTTTTCAGTACCCCATTCAAAATTTTGCTTAAAATAAAGGCGGGCAATGTAAATTTTATTTTGAACGCCCCCTACCCTAAAGGTCTCCCCATTAGGAAAGCCGGCTATGCCCAATGTTTGGCTCAGGCCGGAACCGCCTGATAGTTCAGGATTAAAATAGGCTTCGGCGCCTTTCCATAACCTCGCTGTAGCAAAAAAAGTTGTGGTTATAGAGCTTTCTGTTTCTGTAAGCGGGGATAAACTGTTTCTTCCGCTATAAGATGCAGGAAATGGTGGCTTATACTGGGTAATAATAGTTTGTTGAAAATGAAAATTGAAGCGCTCTTGTTTTAAAGTATCAGGTTCAGGGGCATTGTGCTTCATATGCTCATGGCCAACAGTGTCCTGAGCGATGGTTACTGTTACATTTAAAATATTTGTCAGTATCAGTATAAAAAGAAGTAAAGCTTTTTTCATATCAATTTGATTAAAGTATAATATTATTTAAACAAGATGTTGATTTAAAGTTAAGTATCGCCCTTGTATTAACGCTATATATGAGACAAGCAAACTTTAGTTAATGTTTGTGAAAGTAAGCATTCAACAAACCGCCCTGTTTGAAACAAGTTTTAATGAGCGGGTGAATTTGCTTTAAATGATTGCCGTTGGTGGCGCTTTCAGACTGTATTATGACATTGACTTTTTCTCTTTTACGCATGATAATAAATTTGCCCAGCTTAAACCGGAACAATGCGAAAGAGTTGCCCGGTTAGCTGAGTGTTGTTAATAATTGAAAGTCTCTACTCGGACCAGTATCCATTTTTACTATTTTTAGTGATGCAAAGTAAGTGTTTTTAGCTATGCAATGCCATTGCAAATATTAATTTTTGCATTTATCACAAACGCCTTTAACCAGCAAATTCATTTCCATTGAAGTAAAATTGCCGGGCAATGAAACATCAGGAATTTTGCTGTCAGGAAGGCAAAACGTTTCTTTGCAGGCAAGACAATAAAAGTGAACATGAACATGGGAATGCTTATTTATGTCACACTCTTCTAAACACAAAGCATATTTGGGGGTACCGGTTCCATCCTCAATGCTGTGGATCAGCCCGTTTTCTTCAAAGGTCTTTAAAGTACGGTATATGGTTGTTCTGTCGGCAGGCTCTAATCCTTTTTCGATATCACTTAAACTAACAGCGGCATGTTGTTTCAAAAGCAAATCCAACACCAGCATGCGCATAGCTGTTGGGTTGATTTTTTTTTCAACAAGCTTTTTTTCTATTTGTAAGTCCATACCTTATTGCAATAAAACCCGTGTTCGCGCGCAAAGGTAAGGAGTTAACTTTACATAAAATCGCCTGCTTCTGAATAAAACTGGTCCAGGTAGCTGAGCATAAAGTTATGTCTTTGTTCGGCCAAGGCCTGACCGGTGGCCGTATTCATTTTATCTTTAAGAAGCAGCAATTTTTCGTAGAAATGATTGATGGATGGTGCGGTTGAATTCTTATATTCGGCTTTGCTCATATTTAAGTTAGGCTTAATTTCAGGGTTGTAGATCTCCCTGCCTTTGAAGCCCCCATAGCTGAACGTGCGTGCTATTCCAATTGCGCCAATTGCATCCAGCCGGTCGGCATCCTGTACAATATCCAGCTCGATAGAATGAAAACCTGGTTTATCAAAACCTGATTTAAACGAAATATACCGTATAATTTGCTGCACATGCATTACGGTTTCCCCGTTAACGTTGATACTCCTTAAAAAAATTCCGGCGGTATCAGGGCCTATATTTTCATCGCCGTTGTGAAATTTACTATCCGCAATATCATGCAATAATGCAGCAAGTTCAATGGTTAACAGATCCGCATGTTCTGTTTTTGCAATCAGCTTTGCGTTGGTCCAAACGCGGTAAATATGCCACCAATCATGGCCGCCTTCTGCATTTTGAAGGGTATCCCGTACAAAATTTACGGTTTTGTCGATTACTGCTGATTGATTCATTATTACTGCGGGTTATCTTCTATGTGCTCTACTTCAGCAACCGGGCTGAATAAATAAATACGCCTGGAGCTTACTTCGATGCATTTATAACGTTTGCGTAGTTTTTCTTCCTTACGGAATATGCGGCCATCCTTTAATTTAAACAGGGCTTTTACCGGAAGCTTTTCCACGGTGTGAAAAGAGTCCTTCGGTGTGTCATACCTACGAAGGGAGCGGTACAGGGTTAAATCCGAGCAGCTGGACGCCGCCGGATTATTCAAGTAGCCGGTTATGGCATGTTTAATATCTGCCGGAAAGATGTCCTTTTCGAAAAAGGGCTGCATCATTTTTTTGAAATTAGCTTTCCATTCCGTGCCATGTGGTTTGGCTTTATGCTTATGCTCATTCCAGGTGTACAGGTGTGCAAACTCATGCACAGTGGTTACCAAAAAAGCATATGGGTTAAGATCATAATTAACAGAGATACGGTGCCCTTTGCCCGAATGCGGTGGCCTGTAATCGCCAAATTTGGAGTTTCGGTTCCGTGAAATTTTAAACTCACATTTAAAGTAGTCGATCCAGCGGCCAATTAAGGGGGCAGCTTCTGGCGGAAGATACGTTGAGAGAATTTTTACTTTATCCAATTTTTACCTCGCTTCAAAGATAATGGTTTTGGCTTATTTACCCATGCGGTTTTTGTTGCTTCCCTGTAATATTCTGCCGGGATACTTTAAGTTCGACAGTATTTCGATGCTACAGATCTGCCCTGTAGTTCAGGCGTTCAAGATAAAATATTGCGTCTCTACGATCATTAATTTACATTTGCCCACCATGTATACAAAGATAGTTTCGCTATTACCCGCTGCCACAGAAATAGTTTGTGCTTTAGGCCTTGAGAAAAACCTGGTTGGCCGTTCGCACGAATGTGATTTCCCGGAATCGGTAAAACAGCTGCCGGTATGTTCGGAAGCTAATTTTCCTGATGGTTTAGGTAGCGCAGCCATCGACGTTAAAGTAAAAGAGATATTGGCGGATGCCTTATCCTTGTATACAGTAAACCGCGAAATGATAAAACAGCTGGCGCCTGATACCGTGATTACCCAGGCACAATGTGAGGTTTGTGCAGTATCATTAAAAGACGTAGAAGAGGCACTGGATAACTATCTTGATAAAAAAGCCCAAATCATTTCCCTGCAACCCAATAGTCTGGATGATATTTTTACCGATATTAAGACAATTGCCAACTCTTTAAATGTAAGTGATGTGGGTAATGATCTTTTGGAAAGGTTATATGAAAGAGTTGACATCGTCCGTCATAAACTAAAATTTATAGCGGACAAACCAACCGTTGCCTGTATTGAATGGCTGGAGCCTTTAATGTTATCCGGCAACTGGATTCCAGAATTGGCAGGTATCGCCGGCGGAAACGCAATATTAGCAGAGGCTGGTAAACATTCGCCTTATGTACAATGGGACGATATCAGGATAGCCGATCCCGAAATTATAATTTTAATGCCCTGCGGTTTTGCTATTGAACGGACTTTAAAAGAAATGGACATAATGCTGGAGTTACCGGGTTTTACCGAAATGAAAGCGGTAAAAAACAACCGGGTTTATATTGCCGATGGAAACCAATATTTTAACCGGCCGGGACCACGTATTGTTGACTCTATTGAGATACTGGCAGAAATTATTTATCCCAAACAATTTATTTTTGGGTATGAGGGAAACGGATGGATAAAGTTTTCTTTATAAATCAACATTGAAAACACCATCATCGCCTTAGCAGCACTTTAATATATGAGCCAAAACGTACTACATTTACATATTAAAAACCTAAGTTTATAAAACACTATAACCTGATTATTTTTATTTAAAATGATGAAACGCCCATTAATAAATGGCATTGGTTTAATGATGCTGATTACGCTGGTAACCTACTTAAACCATTTTAACAACACCTTACATTTTGACGATTTTCATACCATATTAAATAATGCCAATATCAGGTCGCTGAAAAATATTCCCCGCTTTTTTACCGACGGGAGCACTATGAGCATTTTGCCGCAAAACCAGGCTTACCGGCCAGTAGCAGTGACCTCCCTTGCTCTGGACTACTGGTTGGCCGGTGGAAATTATCCATCGTATTTCCAAACGTCTACATTCATTTTATTTTTGATACAGGGAGGGCTGATGGTTTTGCTGTTTAATAAAATGTTTGACCTTTCGCTCAAGGATAATCGCAATAGCTATATAGCGCTTATAGCAGTAATCTGGTACATGCTACATCCGGCCAATGCCGAAACGGTTAACTACATTATTGCCCGCGCGGATGTACAATCCACCTTGTTTGTGCTGCTGGGTTTTATCCTTTATATTTTTTCGCCCTTTTGCCGCAAAACATTTCTTTACCTGCCGGTTGTTGGCATCGGTATTTTGAGCAAAGTTCCGGCGGTTATGTTTGCACCCCTTTTGTTCTTTTACGTTTTAATGTTCGAAACCGGGCTTAGTTTAAATGATCTGTTTAAAAGCTCACGATTTAAACAAGTGTGGGCGGTGTTGTTAAAAACATTACCGGCATTTATATTTTGTGGCCTGATGTATTTACTGGTGGATAGGCTAACACCAAAAACATGGGAACCTGGTGGCACCGATCCGTGGCAATACTTAATTACCCAGCCGTTTGTTATACTTCATTATTTTTACGAGTTCTTTTTACCCACAGGCCTGAGTGCAGACACCGACTGGAAGATATTGCCTTCTGTTTGGGACATTCGTTTTTTTGCAGGCTGTATTTTTATTTTATTGATGCTGATAGCCGCCTTTTACACCGCAAAACGGCAGGTCACACGCCCTATAAGCTTTGGCATAATATGGTTCTTTTTAACCTTGCTTCCCACATCAAGCATCATTCCCTTAGCCGAAGTATTGAACGACCACCGGATGTATTTTCCATTTGTGGGGCTCGTTATGAGCGTAACCTGGTCGGCAGCGCTGCTGTTGTCACGATATTACATAGACATCAAAAAGCCGGTTATCATTATCCCGGGTTTAGTATTACTATCTGCCTGCGTATA
>JAQNCM010000291.1 GCA_029237615.1 Mucilaginibacter sp. | reverse complement strand
ATAGCTGGAAATATAATCATCTGTGGCAGTATAATGGCCTGTGATTGTATCACCTATGTGAAAGTGTGTACAGTCGCCGCTATTATCAATGTTTAGTATAGCTACCGGGGCTGTGTTATCCATTTGTATAACTTTACTGAACACTCCCGGAACACCCAAAATGTCGAGGTCAATCAGCCATTTATCGTCCCCCCCTGGTATCCATCTTGCCAGCACATTATCAATATTGTCGTCAAAGTCAAATCCCTTGCTTTGATAAGCATAGTAGTGACTGGCATCAGGAATAATTGTTTGATAGGTATTATGTGGTGGTAACGGAAACTGATGATAACCAACTAACCAAAGCGGATCAGTTAGGTAATAAAAAGCACTTGTTACAAGGTTTGTAACCTTAATGCGGTAGTAGTAACCTTGATAAGATGGGCCCTGTATCACAACAACACCCGCAAAAGGTGCCCCGCTTTCAACAGGATTTGCATTAAGGGCAAATGCGGCGCCTGTCGTTGTTAAGCCTGTCCCATTACTTATCTTATCAACAGGGATACCACCTAAAACATAAAAGTAAGGAATTATCGAACCTACAGGAATTTCCTCACCGGGTTTCACCTGCACATATTTGTCTATTAAATTGCCCCAGTATTCCAGTTTGTCTGGGTTCGTTGCAGAAGGCGCTACATTCCATGAAAGTACTGCGCGGATTTTAACTACATAAGGATTATAGCAATACTTATGTTTATGCGTAAAATCGTAAGGGAGAATTGCTGCATACGATAGACCTTCAGCGGGAATGTCATTTATGTCGTGTACATTAACGGCAGTAGTACCCACGTATTCCCAGTTGCAGTCATTATTCCAGTCGGCCCAAAACGCAACATATTCCACGCTCCCACTGCTGCACAGGTCGCCAGAATAACCGCCGGGCCTTTTTATTCTGAACGATGCAACAAATTGCTCCAAATTGTAATCAAGACCAACGTTTTCAAGTTGCTCATAGGAGGTATCCGCATTTGTTTCTTCAAGTTCTTTTATAATACTTGCCAAATCTATTCCATATTGTTTCCATGTCTCAATGGTCTGCGAAATAACATTTGAATCGAAACTTTTTAGAGCGGCATACACATTTTGCAATCCAAATCTGCCTGGAGAAACAAAAGAGTGACCTTTGTATAACATAGCAAGTGAACCAAGATCTAATTGCTGTGGGAGCAGCGATGCCTGTGTTTGCTTTAAAGCGATTTCGCCACCAGGGATTATTTTAGCGGCATCTGCAAACTTAAGTGTAGGTTGAGCTATAGCTAATTCAACTAATTGAGATAGATTTGGATTTTTAAAAATGATCTCTTTAATTGGCTTAATCTGAATGAAATCATCTACCCTATCACCCCAAATAGAATCATAATTGGGGTCATTAGCAGGAGGAATCTTATTCCATTCAAGAATTGCTCTCACTTTTGGCAAAATATGTACACCACAGAAGGCAGCTTTAGGAGTTATTTTGAGTGAGGCCGAATAACTCAACGGCTTTTCAGGGTTGTCATTGCAATCTATGCCAGTGGGAATATCATGTTCATTTACCCCGGTGTAGCCCTGGTCTTCCCAACCGCTGCCATAGTCAAGATAAAAACGCACAAAGGCAAATGACCCATCTGTACATAAATTCCCTTTGTATCCGAAGTCCTGTTTAGTGACAAAAATTGCTTCCAGCGTTTGAAAATCAGGATTGTACGAAACCGATTGCAATTCTTCATAAAAAGTATTTCCTGAATACGTAACCACACTTTCCTTAAATGTATTTAAAGCTTTTGCGGCCGCGGGATGATTGGAAGCATGCAAAGCGTTAAAGCTTCGCCTTAAATCCTGGAGTTTTGTTTCATTGAGGCTCATATTGGTTTTTTTAGTCTTTGATGGTTAGTCAAAGAAGGTTTTGCCTACTCTTATCTCCCTTTTCGGCATCCGGGTATACTACTTTTGATCATCATTTCATTAATTTGAATGTATATCACATAAAAGTAAACCTGTAACCTGTAGCGCAAATAAAACCTGTAGTGTAAATTACGTGTTCCAAAGCGTGTTTTTTACGCGATTTGAACCATATAAACACCATTAGAAGAAAATAAAATTACTACTTTATTATAGCAAAATCCACTAAAAAATGTCAACAAAACCGAACTTGTTGATTTGTGCTATTTAATCAAATTTGCGTTACTTAAAAAGGCAGGATTGCTGATTCAAATGCCTGATTTGGGGAGCGTTGTTTATGTATCGAAGATCAAATAGATACCTCTCCGTTCCCGACGGCCAATTGTAAAAAATTCATTTCATTCTTATCAGGTGATGAACACAACTTTGCTTTCCTTCAAATAATCCCTAAATCCAAAATTTATAAAGACGATTATAAAGGCCCAAGAATAAAAATCAGCCGTTCTTTTTATAATATAAATAACGGTAGCGGCGGCTCAGCGCCTTATGGTTTGCTTATAAGCCGATGGTCAAAGGATGTCAAGTATTTTACTCAACCTCCGCTAATAGCGCTTATATCGGTAAATGGGAAAAGTATTAAACTAAAGGTATGAGCGCCGAAATTTTTGGTTCTGCTTACAATGATGTTGTTTTGAGATAACAGGTTGAATACTGTCGATTTTTAACAATCTAAAAAGGCTGGTGGCATTTGCAATCAGCCTTTTTTATTACTTATTCAGAACTAATTTTCATGATTGAGTAATAGCCGGATTTGTCAATAAAAATGAATTATAACAAATACTAAAAATTGAAGTAAAATGAATATCGTCAATAATAAATAAAAGGAAATGAAAGTAAATCCAATAACATAAGTTATTATTTCACTGATATGTTTTATCATTTTTAAATTTATGAGTATTAATTACCTGGTCTTTAATACTATTATAAATATGTACACTTAAAGCACGCGCGGTTATTCTTGAAATTCAATTCCGTGAAAATTTCAATTTATAGCCTTTCCTGCTTTTCAAATAATACCGTACCAGGCAAAGACATATCAAAAACATACACTTTTAGTATTGTATTATTTCGCTAACTTTGAAATAAGACAATCTGCTATCAAAAAAGTCCCATATTTAAAAAGAGCTTGTTACAGAAATCTTTGGATCATCAGTTCTCCGCGAAAGAATATTAAGAAAGGTTGTGTGTTGATTTTTAATATAATCAATCTGAAATAACAGACTGCGCAAAATCGATACTTTTAGCGAAATTATATCCCTTTGACTTTCCCCATTCAATGTAATTTGTAATTCTTTTAATGAATTTTTCACCCGAATTTTTCACTATATAACTGGGAAGACCATATTTTTCCGGATAATTAAGGTCTTCAAATTCCCATGGATGAAAATAAAGGTTTAAATAACCGTCTTTACGATATGTAAGTATACTGAGCCACTTAATTACAAACATTGGCAGGTGATGAAAGCTCAACCAAAATAAGGGAAAGCGGATAAGCGGGGATACGGACACCGGTAATTGTAAAACACTTCGGTCAAAGAACCATATCCGCGATTTCCTCCAATTATTATACCGTCCGGGCAGCCATGTAGGGTTAATAGAGGAATTATATAAATAACCGGCTCTTTTAATTTCACTTTCATCAACCGGCATCATCCGAGCCATACGGTAGCCAAAAACATTATTTCCCGATAGATTTTCCAATATCTTTTTTGACTGAGCCAAATGTTCGGGAATGAAATGACTATGATAATAACCATGCGATGCAATTTCATGACCCTCAGACACGATTTTTTTTATAATATGAGGCTGGCATATCGCATATTTAGCGGTGCAGTAAAAGGTCGCCTTGATATTGGCTGCTTTTAGCATTGCTAAAATTGACAATGTTCCCTTTGTCGAAATAGTGAGTTGATCTGCAATTGAAAGGGTTTTACCATGTTCCATTGGCAAATCAAATTCTTCAATATCAAATCCTAATAAAATCACTGTCTAATTTAAAGATGTTGGTTGAGCGTATTATATAATTAGGGCGTTTTTTACTTTGTATAAATATTTTACCTACATACACACCAATAATCCCAAGCGTAAATAGTTGTAAGCCGCCTAAAAATACTATCGTGGCGATAAGTGATGCCCATCCGGAAATAGCATAGTGAGCAAAATAACTGATCAGGATATATGGGAGATAAAAAAGAGGCAACAGGGAAAATAATAAACCAATACCAGCTGTAACGTATAACGGACGAACGCTAAAAGACATAATGCCGGATATGGCGAGCTTCATCAATTTCAAAAATGAATAGCTTTGAACCCCCTTGTACCTTTTGGATGGTGTGTATGGTATCCCAATTTGAATAAATCCGACCCATTTGATTATTCCTCTTAAAAAAATCTCACATTCATCAATCTGTTTCAGTTGGTTGGCCACTTTTCTATCTATCAGGCGAAAATCAGATATGCCGTCTTCAAGTTTAATTTCAGAAAGCGAGTTTATAACTTTGTAAAACAACCTGGAGCTAAAACGGCTATAAAAATTCGAATCAGGGTTCGCGTCCTTGCGGTAAGTGTAAACAATATCGTTCCCTTTTTCCCATAAGTTTATTAGTTGAGCGATCAATGCAGGCGGATGTTGCAAATCTGCATCCATAGTAATAATTGCGTCGCCGGTAGCCATGTTGATTCCTGCCTTCAAGGCATAGTCTTTACCAAAGTTTTTTGATAGTTCTATAAAAAAAATATAACTATAAATTTCAGCTTTAACTTTAATTTCCGTCAGCGTGTTATCGGTACTCCCATCATCAACAAAAACCATCTCAACATGGTAATTTAAGGTGGCAATTACCTTGTTAAGTTCAGTTACAAGAAAACCTATATTCTTCTCTTCGTTATATGTCGGAATAATTATTGAAATTTTTTTAAGCATATATAATTGAATTCTGAAAATCAGGTCTTTCGACGAATTTTCGGGTTAGCGTTTCATAGACAATTTTCATCCAAATCAAAAAGCACGGAAGGGCTTTTAATGCGTATGGGACTATGAAATTTATATTAATATATCTTGGAAATAAATCTGATGGTGAAAAACTGGTTACAATCAAAGCAAAAATTAATAAAAACTTATCTAACGGTGATATGGGTCTATCAAGATTAACAAACCAGAGTGCTACACCTACAAAGGCAATTATATAGGTCGGAGACTCTGACCCGGTACTAAATATTACAGGAAATATTAATGCAGAAGCGAGGATTAATAACTGGTAACGTAAGGCATGGAACGCGCTTATTTTTATATAAGATAAGGCAAATAACATAACTCCCGGAATTAAGACCCATGTATTAGATATAGCCGGATATGCGATTTTACGAATCATTCCCATAACTGAAACATCCGTACGTGTCGAAACAAAATTAGATGAGTCCTTAACTATCAAATCTTTATACCAATCAAAATACGTTCGTAAAATAAATGATGGTGATGAAATCAGCATTGGAAGTACAAATAGAACAATAGCCCAAAAAAGGATTCCTAAGGATAACTCTGACTTTCTTTTTGAAAAGAAAAAAAATGCAAGGCCTACCACTCCATAAAGTTTAATAAACAACCCTAAAACAATCATTAATGCCGCCCAAAAATCCTTTTCGGCGCGGATAAGAATAAAGCTGAAAAGTATAAGGGCGGCTATTAGCGGGTTTGATTGAACATTTGCAGCAGAAGTCATTAATTCGTGAG
>JAQNCM010000354.1 GCA_029237615.1 Mucilaginibacter sp. | reverse complement strand
ATATGTTAACGGTAAATATGTAATGATGCAGATGGACCTTGGTTATTTCTGCGATCCAGGTTCCCATGGTATTTATATCTCCACTGCAACAAGTCCGTTCGGACCGTTTACAGCGCCAAAACTGGTGTATACCATCAATGATTGGTACAACGGGCACCTGGCCAAGTATTATACCCCTATAGTACATGGCGAATTTGTAAACGGACTCAATGAGTTGCTGGTTACTTATTGTTTAAATTATAACGCATCAGGGGGTACCTGTTCAACAACAACCTGTTTCAACAACAACCAGGATCCTAATTACTACCAGATTAAGGGCGTGCGTATACCATACTCTGTTATTGGTTTGTAAGTATTTCAGCAAATTTTACAGATAAGTTTAAGGCACATAACCGTTTGGTTATGTGCTTTTGTAATTATAGTCTTTTCAAATTACTATATAAATAGTCAAAATACAAACTTTCAGCTATGGCAGCAGGATAACCATCTGATTGAATTGTATGATGGTAAAATACTGCATCAAAAACTTGATTATATTCACGACAGCCCTGTTTTAGCCGGGATAGTTGAAAACCCAGCGGATTATTTATACAGCAGCACACGCGACTATTGTGGTCTGACTGGTTTAATCGATATAATTTTGGTTGATCCTTTGATTCAGTAGTATATTTCAATGATTTATTTGAAAAATTGCGCCTAGTTAGAAAATTCGCTCGCGGTCCAGACAACGAGTAGCCAATGCACACTTCCGACGGTTCATACTCGCGGGAGGAAGGTTAACTTAAATTTTTAAGAGAATCTGCAGGGACGAAACTCATTAAAAGTAATTACGTTTCGTTGATTGTTCTTCGTAGGGATTGCTTCGTGTCGCAAGGACGTGGTGGTGAGTGATTTAGTCCCGCAGGGTCTGTCATAGACGAGCCTGCGTTGTAAAATGACTTATAATTCATAATATTAAATTAAGTAAAGTTGTGGGTTGTATGGAATGAGTAGTAACACAAAAGCTCCTTTACTACTTTTTAAAGGGATTTAATTTTACGCGGGGATCTTTTGTTTTTTTGAGTGGTTCTTTAGTTTCAGGGTTGTTGTAAATGCTAAAGCTTGGGTAGTATTTCTTTAAAAAAATATTGTAGTCGCCTTCCTCCATCGAATCTTTTACCTGATCTAAAGCGGCCTTCTCCGTAAACGTATATTCCTTTTCCAATTCCCGTATAGCATCGTAAGCCCAGTCCGACAAATCTTTTTGTGTCCTGGTTTCAATAGCTGTCCATCTTGGAACAATACCATCATTGCATTCAATGGTGCATTTGTCTAACACTTGGTTGTTCCATTCTTTATGGCGAAAATATCTCCGGTACTCAAAAATCTCAGTGCCCTTATCTTTCATCCTCACATCAATTTCCCAGTTTGACGCTTTACCAGGCTCGTTTGCGGTGTGTACCGAGATAATAACCTTATCCATAAGTGAGTTGTAAATATTTGAGAGGGCAACTCTTCCAAATTTGCAATACAGAATGGTACTTTCGCGTAGCAAAGTCTCATTCGGCTGATCCCGGTAAAGTTCCCATAACTCTTTTTTTACTGCTAAGTGCAGTAACGCTATTCCCCAAAAGCACGAAAATCCCGAAGAAATATCACCGCTTAAGAATGACGGAACCATTGCTTCAATAGTGGTATTGATGGCTTGCAAGGCACTTTGCTTTTGGGTCTTATCAGTAAGTCGCTGGTAATTCTTTAGGTTTATTTGTATCCCTTTTAGATCCTTACGAAGCTTGGCCAAATTATTTTCAGCAATTTTTTGATCAACCATTGCCTCAACCTGGGCTTTGATCTGGTCCCAGATAGATACTTCGTCTGTCGGCCAGAAAAAACCCATTAAAAATGATAACACACCACCAACCTGTGGGATTTTACCCGCAATCGCCATGGCAATCGTCCGGGCAGTATTATTATCAATCTGATATAGCTGCAGCTTTGCGATGTTGGGCGGGGCGGTATTTAATATTTTAACTATTTCCGCTTGTGAAAGGTTTTCTATCGGTTCCATTTATTTAAGGTTGGTTAAGTCAAATATAAAAATTAAACTCAAAAAAGAGCATCTTATCCCCGACGTTTATTATAGGTTGCAGGAATGAGTAGTAATCAACATGACAGAGGGGAGTAAATTTTAAATAGAGAATATTTCTGTTGCAGCTTGTTTTACCAAAAAATGTAAAGCGCTCATTTACAGTAGTATGTTTTATTTTTTGTAGCAGGTTTTTTTTTGTGTCACTCATTCCTGAAACAGTACATAGAGCTGTTAAAAGAAATCCCTTTTTGCTTAAATCAAAAACGAATTTGCACCTCTTTTCAGGAGGTATGTTTTAGCTTTCCAAACCAGAATTCCCGAGGTTTTTCCCGGCAGGCTGATGTTTATTTGCCACTTACTGTTTTGTAATTTATAACTAACTGAAACTTTTCCGTCGGGGTGGGGGATATCGCCGCTTACATTTGTTAAAGTCCCCAAATGCGGCGCTATCTTTATTTTGGCAAACCCCGGCGCATAGCTGTCAACCCCTAACACCGTTCTGAAAAACTCAATGTTTGGACTCGCGCCCCAGGCATGGCAATCCGAACGTACGGTTTGCAGGCTGGAATCCTCGGCCCAGGTAGTAAGGCCAATTGCTATATTTTCGCGCCAAATACCCAGCCAGCTCATATAATCATTCCCCAGGCCTGCTTTTATCAGTGCCTGATTTAAGTAATATTTAAAGTAAACGGTGCATTGGGTTAAACTTTTATCGTTAAGCAGCCCATTAGCTACAGCATGCATATCCGCATTGCTCACCATCCCCGTTAGTATGGCCAGTGAATTAACATGCTGTGAGTACCCGGTTTTTTCTTTGGTATCGGCATACAACTTTTTAACCGGATCCCAGTACTTCCGCTGTATAGTGGCCTTTAACTGCGCTGCTTTTTGATTGTAAATATTGGCATAATCCTGCAAGCCAATTTTGGCTTCCATTTCCGCTGCCCATCGGTACGCCCAAAGTAGCTGCAGGTCATATATAGCCGCGCTGCCGTCCGCGCCTTTCACCTGGCCGCCCAGATTGCCTGCCCAGTCAACAAACGCCCAGTATGGCGTATCTTTTAATGAGCCATCCGGCTGCTGGTATTTGCTGAAAAAATCCAGCACTGCTCTTTCGCCAACCAGTTTATTTTTAATAAAATCACTATCGTTACGATACATCCAGTAATCATGCAGCATGCAAATATACCATAGCGAAAATGTTGATATGATCTGTGTACCTTTGGTAGGGTAACAGCTCCTGGTAACGCCTTCAGTTATACGGGAATGGTCCATCAGGGTGAGGGCATTACGCGCCAGCCGGTCATCGCTGGTATTATAATAAGATATCAGTGCCTGTACCCGGGTATCACCGATATACTGTAATTGCTCATAATAAGGGCAGTCTGTATAAGTTTCCCATGCGTTAAGCCTCGCTGTACGCCAGCCAATATCCAATATTTGCTTTATTTCGGTATTATCTGTGTTAAATACCGCCGTCCGTTTAAAAGGATAACCGGTGAAGGTGCCATAAAGGTCATCAATAATCAGCGGCTCATTTTTGGTTTGTACAATCAGCCTGATGTAACGGTAGGTGCGAAAGTTTAATGTTGTGAACGATTGCCCCCGACTGCCGTCTGCAATCAGGCTGTCTTTTCGCCCTGCAAAATCCTTACCCTCTACTTCATTCCGGTTACTTTTACGCGTGGCGTTGCTGCCTTTGTCGTAAAGTGTTTCAGCATAGCCTAATGATATTCCTGCATCCTTGCCGCCGCTAAAATTTAGCGTTACATAGGCGTTTGTTTCAAAAGTCTGATCGAGCAATAACGCAACTGTAATATTGGCGGGGATAGTTAATGAAGTCTTTTTTTCGGGAAACGTTGGCGGAACGCTCATGCCAATTGCACTGCGCAGTTTAATGATACGCTGGTAGGTCATCTCCCTTGCGGGCAGTGACGAAGGTACCAATGCCCAGTCTATACCCCAAGACATGCCTTTAAGTTTTCCGTCGAGTATTTTTGCTGCAGCAGGCCAGGTACTGTCATCATAACTTACAGCTGTCCAATCACCTTTAAT
>JAQNCM010000320.1 GCA_029237615.1 Mucilaginibacter sp. | reverse complement strand
GCCAGCTTTAGTTTAAAGGTATTATTTTCATAACCCTTTGCACCCTGCATGGCTATTTGTGCCGCCTGTTTAAAGCTATCTTCTGATACGGGTTTACCCACCAGGAATTTTTCAGCCTCAAACAAACGCCATGGCTTATGCGCCACACCGCCCATTGCCAAACGTGCCTGGCGGATGGTACCATTGCTGATATCCAGACCTGCCGCCACTGATACCAGTGCAAAAGCGTACGACTGCCTGTCGCGCACTTTTAAATAGTAACTGTGTTTAGCAAAGTTATTATCCGGGATATCCACACCGATGATCATTTCATCTTTTGCAAGGGTATTATCAATATCGGGATGCTCACCCGGCAAACGGTGAAACTCTGTAAACGGAATGCGCCTTTCGCCTTTTTTACCAGCTATTATTACAGTTGCATCCAGCGCAGCCAAACCAACGCACATATCACTGGGGTGTACGGCTATACATTTGTCACTTGTACCGAATATCGCATGCATGCGGTTGAATCCGCCCAATGCACCACAGCCAGTGCCGGGCTCACGTTTATTACAGGGCATGGTTGTATCATAAAAATAGCTACAACGCGTACGTTGCATCATATTACCGCCTACTGTAGCCATATTACGCAACTGCGGCGATGCGCCTGCTTTAAGCGCCATAGAAAGCAACGGAAATTTTTGAACTACGATGCCGTTTTCCGATACCGTACTGTTGAGCGCCAATGCGCCTATATGCAGCCCACCTTTTGTAGGTGTTATATTTTTTAAAGGCAGATGCGTGATGTCAACCAACTTATCAGGTGCGGTGACGCCCCGTTTCATCAGGTCCACAAGATTGGTGCCGCCTGCAATGATCTTAGTGCCGGGTTTACTTATGGCATCCAGCGCGGTTTGCTGCGAGGCAGCCCGGAGGTATTGAAACTGTTTCATACTATTTGTCCTCCTGATTTTACTTCCTGTATGGCATTAACAATATTAGGATAAGCCCCGCAGCGACAAATGTTACCGCTCATGTATTCCCTGATCTCCGTTTCAGAATTGGCGTGCCCCTCGCGGATACAGGCCACCGCCGACATTATTTGTCCCGGTGTGCAGTAGCCGCACTGAAAACCATCGTGTTTTAAAAAGGCTTCCTGCATAGGATGCAGCTCTTCGCCTTTTGCAAGGCCCTCAATCGTGGTTATCTTTTTACCGCTTGCCATTACACCAAGTGTAAGACAAGAGTTTACGCGGTGACCGTCCAGGTGTACTGTACAGGCGCCACACTGGCCGTGATCACAGCCCTTTTTGGTACCGGTAAGATCTAGCTGTTCGCGCAGAATATCCAGCAAAGTGGCCCTTGGCTCAACCGAAAGGTTGTGCATTACGCCGTTCACTTCCAGCTTCACAGGCACTTTTTCAAAGGCCTCTGCTATTTTTTCGTCAAGGTGCATGGCCGCGGCCTTAACTGCAGGCGCCGGGGTTAAGGCAACAGCAGTTATAAAGGCTGATTGTTTGAGAAAATTACGGCGTGAATTATCTTTCTCCTCCAATTTGCTCTCCGGCTCTGAATGGGCAATTTTATTTTCCATAGATAATTACTTTAGATAGTGTGAATTTACCTATTTTTCGTAAAAAGAAAAGAATAGAACATCTTTTTTACAATGGCAAGCGTTATATTTTCAAATATATAATGCTTGTACACAATCATTTACGTAATAAGGCCTAAAAAAGATGAAATTTTTGTGGTACTAATTTTTTGATTAGTGTACTTCTATTTTCAACTAACGCCCGTCAAAGACGAGCGTTAGGTACCCATTGCAAAGAAAGGGATTAATTATTTATGCTTTAGCTGAGATGCTGCGGCAGTATCTAAAAACCATTGGATGTCACCAACAATAGGCTCAATTAATTGCGCCGGGAATTCTTCAATATCTTCATCATCCTCCAGCACATGGTGTACTGCAATTGCCTTGCCTTGTCCATAAACTAAAAACGCAATATGCTTAGCCTCGTTTATTAAAGGGGCATTCAAAGTAATGCGGTAAACCTGCTGATCTTCCAAAAAAACGTCTTTTACTCCGGGCGTCCTGTCGTGCAGAACAGGTGTAAAAGGAAACAAGGAAGCAGTGTGGGAATTGTCGCCCAGGCCAAGTAAAATTAAGTCGAAGCTTAATTCGTCTTCATCAAAAAATTGTTCAATTTCTTCCTCATACATTTTAGCTGCCTCAGCCGGGGGGAGACTTGTATCAACCGGGAAAATATTGGAGGCGCTGATTTGCAAAGGTTCAAAAAGCGTTTTTTTTGCCATCAGGTAATTGCTGTCCTTATTAGTTTGCGGCACATTGCGCTCATCTCCGAAAAAGAAATAAACCTTTTCCCATGCTACTTTGTCTGCATATGACGAAGCCAGCAATTCATATAACTTTTTAGGAGAGCTTCCACCAGACAGGGCAACAGAGAATTTGCCCTTTGCGGCTATTTCCTCATTGGCTATTTTAACAAAATGCGCTGCCAAAGCAGCAAGCACCTCGTTTTCATTATTAAAAATATTCAATTTCATTGTGTTGATATTAGTGATCAGCGATTAGTAATCAGAGGCTAGAGAATATAAATAACAAAAATTTATAACCAATCTCTAACCTCCGGCCTCTAATCTCTAGCGCTACTTCTTACCATTTACCGGTAACGTAAACCAATTAAATCCATCGCGGGCAATCAGCGCTTCGGCAGATTCCGGGCCCCATGAATCGGCAGAGTAATTAGGGAAATTCAAACTCTTTTTACTTTGCCAGGTATTTAAAATCGGCATTACCAGGTCCCAGGCAGCTTCAACCTGGTCGCCGCGCATAAACAGGGTTTGATCACCCAGCATCGTATCCAGTATCAGCGTTTCATAAGCTTCAGGAGCCGGGGTAGCATAAGTGCCCTTATAGTCAAATACCATATCAACAGCATTTAACACCATATTAAGTCCCGGACGCTTAGCCTGTACTTGCAGGCGGATGCTCATCTCTGGCTGAATGCTGATGATCAAACGGTTTTGCTGCCAGCTTTCGCTTGCTTCTGAAGGGAATATCAAATGCGGAACATCTTTAAATTGTATGGTAATAACGGATGAAGACTGGTGCAATCTTTTACCTGTACGCAGATAGAACGGAACACCCTGCCAGCGCCAGTTATCAACAAAAAACTTTATGGCTGCAAATGTTTCTGTATTTGATTGCGGATCAACCTTTGGCTCTTCGCGGTAGCCGGGAACTTCCTGTCCTTTCATCCAGCCGCTGCCATATTGACCCCTTACTGCCGAAAGACGTACATCATCAGGACTAAATCTGCGCATAGCTTTTAATACATCCACTTTGCGATCACGCACCTCATCAGCATTAAAGCTCACAGGCGGCTCCATGGCTATATGGCAAAGCAACTGTAGCAAATGGTTTTGTATCATGTCGCGCATCGCTCCGGCTCCATCGTAATAGTCGCCGCGCTCCTCAACACCCAATTGCTCTGTAACAGATATCTGTACGTGTTCAATATAATTGCGGTTCCAAAGCGGCTCCATTATGGAGTTTGCAAAACGAAAGGCCATAATATTCTGAACGGTCTCTTTGCCAAGGTAATGATCAATGCGATAGATCTGGCACTCATCAAAGATTCCGGAAAGTAACTTGTTTAATTCCTTCGCTGTTTCCAGATCATGACCGAATGGTTTTTCAATTACTATTCTTACCCTTTTTGGATCATCGGTTAGCTTAGCTTTTGCCAGGTTTGAAGCTATGATTGGGAATAAATTTGGCGATACTGCCAGGTAATAGATCACATTTGCTTTGATTTTCCAATCTGCGTTATGTTTTTCTACC
>JAQNCM010000307.1 GCA_029237615.1 Mucilaginibacter sp. | reverse complement strand
GTGCATTGTCACCTGCCAAAATAACATCTATTAAGTTAGATGATGAGAAAAAAACGGCAGCAGTGTACTTAAAACCCGATCAGGTATCGTTAGCGATCGGCCGTGGCGGGCACAATATTAAACTGGCAGGCAAATTGACCGGATATGAAATAGATGTTTACCGTGAGGCAGATGAGCACGATGAAGACGTTGATATCGAAGAATTTTCAGATGAAATTGAGAGCTGGATAATTGATGAATTTAAACGTATTGGTTTAGATACAGCGAAATCGGTATTGGCATTAACCGTTAATGAATTGGTAAAACGTACTGATCTGGAAGAGGAAACTGTGAAAGAAGTGCTATCAATTCTGCAAGCAGAGTTTGAATAAACATAATAAGCAAAATTAAAATAGTATTTTTGCACAAAATAGCAGAGAAAGAATTATAATAAATGTCAGAAGACAAATCCATAAAATTATTTACAGCAGCAAAAGAGCTGAACATCGGTACAGGTACGATCGTCGATTTTTTAGCGACGAAGGGGTATAAGGTACAAAAGCATCCTACAACCCAGCTTGACGCCGAAATGTACAATGCCCTTTTGAAGGAGTTTGCTGTTTATAAAATTATTAAGGAGGAAGCCAAGCAGATCAGTATCGGAAAGATACGAAAAGAAGAACCTGCAGCGTTTCCTGAAAAACCGGTCGAGCATCGTCGTTCACGAGATTTTGAGAACGAAGAGATCCTTATAAAAAATACCGGTCATCATTATAATACACCACCGGTTGAAAAGCCAAAACCTGTTGAATCCCAGCCAGCAAAGGCTGCAGAGCACAACGAGGTTTTACCGGGTGTAAAAGTAGTAGGTAAAATAGACCTTAATAACCTGAATGCAAAACCTCAGCCCCAGGTTGAAAAACCAGAGGCAAAAAACGAGGAGCCTGTTGTTATGCCCGAGCCTGTAGCACCGGCACCGCAGCCCGAACCTGTAAAAGAAATTGAGAAAGAGGTAATAAGAGAGGTAATACAGGAAGTCCCTAAAGCAGAGGTTAAGCCAGAAATTATTCCGGAGCCAGAGCCTGTAGCTCCAATAGTTGAAATCAGGAACGAGACGCAGGCGCCGGCTGAAAATACAGAAGAGCCACAAGAACAGGAGCCAGAAGTTATCAGGGCCAAAGCCGAACGTTTAACCGGTCCTAATGTGATTGGTAAAATTCAGTTGCCGGTTAATGCGCCAAAACGCAACCCGGTGGCTTCATCATCAAATACAAATAATGCTGCTGATCACAAACGTAAAAGAAAGCGTAAAGATCAACAGGGACCGGGAGGTCATACCAACCAGGGGCCGGGCAATACCCAACCTGGCCAACAAGCTGCTAATCCTCCGGGACATCAGCAGCCCCATGGAGGTAACCGCCCCGATTTCAGGAACCGGGGTAATAACCCACCGGGAGGCGGAACCGGAGGTGGACATCAGCCGCCGCACGGAGGCAACCGCCCTGATTTCAGGAACAGGAATACTTCACAAAGCAATACACCTAAAGAAGAACCTTCAGAAAAAGATATACAAGACCAGATTAAGGCAACCTTAGCACGCTTAAGTGGAGCCGGTAAGTCAGGTAAGTTTGCACAGCGGGCTAAATTTCGCCGTCAAAAGCGTGATGACGTAGCTGCCACTGCCGAAGAACTGGCAATGGAGCAGGAATTGCAATCAAAAGTACTTAAGGTTACTGAGTTTGTTACTGCGAATGAACTGGCTTCAATGATGGATGTATCTGTTACGCAGATCATCAGTACTTGTATGAGCCTGGGCATGTTCGTATCTATTAACCAAAGGCTTGATGCTGAAACTTTAAGCATCGTTGCTGATGAATTTGGATACCAGATAGAATTTGTTAAGCCGCAGGATGAGGAAGCAAATCTTGACCAGCCGGATGATCCGGAGGATCTTGTTCCGCGTGCTCCGATAGTAACCATAATGGGTCACGTTGACCACGGTAAAACATCGTTACTCGACTTTATACGTAAAACAAACGTGATAGGCGGCGAAGCCGGAGGAATAACCCAACACATTGGTGCTTACGAAGTAAAGCTATCCGGCGATAAAGGAAAAATAACATTTTTAGATACACCGGGTCACGAGGCGTTTACCGCTATGCGTGCCAGGGGTGCCCAGGTAACCGATATTGTAATTATTGTGATAGCTGCTGATGATAGCGTGATGCCACAAACCCGCGAGGCCATAAACCATGCCCAAGCCGCCGGGGCGCCTATCATTTTTGCATTCAATAAAATTGATAAGCCGGGAGCAAATGCTGATAAAGTTCGTGAACAATTATCAGCAATGAATATTTTGGTAGAAGAATGGGGTGGTAAATACCAATCGCAGGAAATATCAGCCAAAACCGGATTAAACGTTGAATTGCTGTTAGAAAAAGTGTTGCTTGAAGCGGAATTGCTCGAATTAAAAGCAAACCCTAATAAACGGGCCGTAGGAACGGTTATTGAAGCAGCATTAGATAAAGGACGCGGAATTGTTACCACCATTTTAGTACAAGCCGGAACATTAAAAGTGGGCGATCCGATACTTGCCGGCTGTTACAGCGGACGCGTAAAGGCTCTTACAAACGAACGCGGACAAAGGGTTGATGCCGCAGGGCCATCTACGCCGGTACAGGTATTAGGTATGCAGGGTGCACCTACTGCCGGTGATAAATTTAATGTGCTTGAAAGCGAAGTTGAAGCACGCGAAATTGCCAACAAACGTTTACAGTTACAACGTGAACAAGGCTTGCGCACACAGAAACATATCACCCTTGATGAAATTGGCCGCCGTTTGGCAGTGGGTAACTTTAAAGAGCTTAACATCATTGTTAAAGGTGACGTGGATGGTTCAATTGAAGCACTGTCCGACTCCTTGTTGAAGCTATCAACCGAACAGATACAGGTTAATATTATTTCGAAAGCGGTAGGGCAGATATCTGAATCTGATGTATTGCTGGCTTCGGCTTCTGATGCAATTATTATAGGTTTCCAGGTGCGACCTTCAGGAAGTGCCCGTAAACTGGCAGAACAGGAACAGATAGACATCAGGCTGTACTCTATCATTTATGATGCGATAAATGAAATTAAGGCCGCCATGGAAGGCATGCTTGCACCAACCTTTGAGGAAAAAATTGTTGCAAATGTTGAAATCCGTGAGACCTTTAAGATTAGTAAAGTTGGTACTATTGCCGGATGTATGGTGCTTGATGGCAAAATTACCCGCAACAGCAAAATCCGGATCATCCGTGAGGGTGTTGTGATATATACCGGTGAACTTGCCTCATTGAAACGATTTAAAGATGACGTTAAAGAAGTTAACGCCGGCTATGAATGCGGATTAAATATTCACAATTTTAATAATATTGAAGTAGGCGATATAGTAGAAGCCTATGAAAATGTTGAAGTAAAACGTAAGCTGTAAAGCTTAATTAATATAACACAAAGCGGCCCTGCTATTAATTTAGCGGGGCCGTTTTGCGTTATATATGCTGTAACGATGCTTTCTCATGTGCATAAACACCATTTATTGTGTTTTTTGAATCGCTTCTATGCATGTTAATATTTTGCCAATATCCTGGTAAGAGCTGATAAGTCACATTCGTTTATTTGAAGGAATTGTAACATTTGTAAGATTAGGCGCGTAATTTTAACTAATGTATTTAAATCGTTACATTTATTTTTAACTGAAAAAAGAAGTTTTATTTTTTTACATTTAAAAAATACTTGATTGTAAACCTAAAATCCTGTATTAAATTAACCTGAACTTATGAGAAAAAGTGTCTGCCCATTATTATTGGTCATTGTTTTGTGTGTTGCATTCTGCAAAAACGCATTTTCACAAGCTGCACAAGTAGATAGCAGCTCGCAGCAATTTGCACTTAACAATGCAGTAACGCTTTTTCATGCTTCGTTAGGAGATGGATCCCCATTGTATAACGGTCCCGAATATTATTTCTATGATCCGCTTATTAAAGGGAATGCCTATTTTTTGGATGTAAATGCTTTCACAACGGGATCTGTTTTTTATGACGGCGCATCGTATACCGGCGTGCCTATGTTATATGATTTATATAGTGACAATGTTGCGGTGCTCTTATACAATCATTTTACCAAGTTTACTTTAATAAAAG
This sequence comes from Mucilaginibacter sp., assembly GCA_029237615.1. GTDB lineage: Bacteria > Bacteroidota > Bacteroidia > Sphingobacteriales > Sphingobacteriaceae > Mucilaginibacter. The sequence continues at coordinate 18,933 of JAQNCM010000307.1, read as the reverse complement.
AGAAAGTAAAAAGCTTTGATTTTCTGGAACATCACTTTGTAAATATTAATGCTGATACAATTAGTGTTAATACATCCGGAATAAAATCAGGTTTTTATGACCAGGTATACAATGAAAAATCAGCGGTTTTGGTTAAGCGGTCAAAAAGTATTCAAACCAGTACGGGAAGTTTATCAGGGGTAGAGAAATACTTTAGTCCGGCTACCGATTATTATCTCTGGAAAAATAACACCTTTTATAGTGTAAACAGCCAGGGAGCTTTATTGAATGCGTTAAAAGATAGAAAAAAAGAGCTGGAGCAATATATCAAAAAAGGGCAAATTAAATTTCGGAAAGGCCCGGAAGAAGCCATGGTCAAAATTGTATCCTATTATGACCACTTAACCAATTAGTATGAGAAAATTTTACTTTTTAAGTGTCTGCTGTTTGTTTTTTATGCAAATAGCTTCCGGGCAACAAACGAATAATAAATTAATTAGCGGGAACTTTCAGCAGGCCACCATTGAGCAATTCGTTAACGGACTTGAATCAAAAACCGGCTATCATTTTTATTACGACCCAAAATCATTTGATAGTTTAAAAGTTACGCTACAGGTAAATGATAAGCCTTTAGAAACTATTTTGGATATGGCTTTTAAAAACAGCGATTATCATTACGCCATTTCACAAAACCTGGTATTTCTTACCAAAGGAAGACAGATAAAAACTGATTTAGCCCAGGGATATTCTGAAACAACAGCTGCGGCTACGGCTACGGTCGCCAATCAAACAACAACCGTTGCCGATTATACAGATGAAAGAGACAAAAAAGTACCTGAGGCAACAACAGAAAATAAGCTTTATGAAATTGGGATGAAAACAAACGAAATAAAGCCCGGCAATTCAAGATTATCAGGGTACATACGCAATATCAAATCGGGCGAAGCTATAGTTGGGGCCAGTATTTATGTGGCCAGTACCAAAACAGGCATAGCAACAGATCAATTTGGCTATTTTACAATGATCCTGCCACGGGGCAGGCATATATTGAACATACGCGGATTAGGTATGCGCGATACCAGGAGACAGATCATATTGTATTCTGACGGAAGACTGAATATCGAACTGCAAGAACAGGTAAACAGTTTAAAGGAGGTAAAAATATCCGCAGATAAAGTAGCAAATGTACGAAGCGCTGAAATGGGTGTAAGCCGTTTAAATATATCTTCAATTAAACAAATCCCGGCCGCATTTGGCGAAGCTGATGTTTTAAAGGTTGTATTAACCCTGCCGGGTGTCACTTCTGTGGGTGAGGCCACTACAGGATTTAACGTTCGCGGTGGTGCTGCCGACGAAAATTTAATTCTGCTTGATGGCGCAACAATTTATAATCCTGCACACTTTTTTGGCTTTTTTGCAGCCTTTAATCCTGACCTTGTAAAGGATATTGAACTTTACAAAAGCAGTATACCCGAAAAATACGGAGGCCGTTTATCATCAGTATTGGAAATAACGAACCGCGAAGGGAATAAAAAAATATTTACCGGCTCCGCAGGCATAGGTTTATTAACCAGCAGGCTAAACATTGAAGGGCCCATAATTAAGGATAAAACTTCTTTTATATTTGGCGGACGTACCACTTATTCAGATTGGCTGCTCCATTTATTACCCGAGGCCTATAAACATAGTTCAGCATCTTTTAACGATTTTAACCTCGGTATAAGCCACCAAATAAATGATAAAAACAATATTTACTTAACAGGTTATTTCAGTAATGATAAATTTAAATTAAACAGTGATACGGCTTATTCATACAGCAACAAAAGTTTAATATTAAAATGGAAGCATAATTTTAACAACAAATTATACAGCGTAATAGCAGGCGGAATTGACAGGTATCAATATGATATCAAGAGTACAGCTAATCCGGTAAATGCCTTTGACCTGGGTTTCAATATCAATCAATCAAACTTCAGGACTGATTTTACTTACTATTTAAGCAATAAGCATACTATTGATTTCGGCCTAAACTCAATCTTGTACAATGTTAATCCGGGTAAATTTGAGCCTAATGGAGCTAAATCACTGGTGCTGCCGCAAGTGATTGCGCCGGAGCATGCATTGGAGAGCGGACTATACCTGGGAGATAAGTATGATGTATCTTCAAAGTTCACCATCAATGCAGGTATCCGTCTTAACGTATATAATTACCTGGGGGCACAAATTGTTGACCATTATGCACCCAATTTACCACGGGCTCCTGTAAATGTATTGGATAGCACCAGCTATAAAAGCGGGCAGATAATAAAAACGTATATATCCCCTGATATAAGGATATCAGCGCGTTATTTACTAAATGACGATCTGTCGATTAAAGCCGGATATAACACGCTTCATCAGTATATCCATTTACTATCCAATACCACCTCAATTTCCCCAACGGATGTTTACAAATTAAGTGACGCAAATATCAAACCCGAGCACGGCGACCAGATCTCACTGGGAATTTTTAAGAATGCAAAGCAAAATACCCTGGAAATGTCGGTAGAGGTGTATTATAAAAGAATAAGAGATTATCTCGACTACAAGAGCGGGGCGGTATTATTATTAAACCAACATGTTGAGCAGGATGTTATAAATACACAGGGAAAAGCTTATGGCGCAGAATTCTTACTCAAAAAAACAGCAGGTAAACTAAATGGTTGGGTTAGCTATACCTATTCGCGTACGTTTTTAAGACAGGATGATCCAAACGCCGGCGAACTTATTAATGGAGGCGCTTATTACCCGGCTAACTATGATAAGCCGAACGCTTTTAACTTTAATGGTAATTACAAATTTTCGCACAGGTACAGCGTATCATTGGACGTGGCCTATAGTACCGGCAGGCCAATTACTTTACCCATAGCCAAGTACAACTATGGCGGATCGGAAAGGGTTTTTTATTCAGACAGGAATCAATACCGGATACCGGATTACTTCCGTTCGGACTTTTCATTGAATATTGAAGGGAACCATAAGATACACCAGCTAACCCATAATTCATGGACCATAGGGATCTATAATTTAACAGGCAGGCAAAACCCTTATTCAACTTTCTTTACTGAACAAAGCGGTGTTATAAGTGGCTATAAATTGTCAATTTTTGCATCGCCTATTCCGTTTATTAATTATAATATCAGGTTTTAAAAGATGAATGGCGTATTAAAATATTTAATATTCTTCATTTCAGCAACTGTAATAACAGGTTGCAAAAAGCCATATAGTCCTCCGGCTATTAATTCTCCAGGCAGTTATTTGGTTGTTGAGGGGGTGATAAGCCCGGGAACCGAATTAACTACTATAAAATTGAGCAGAACCGTTAAAATTTCCAACAATGCTATCGCTCCCGAATCAGGAGCCACGATGACAATTGAAGGCGATCAAAACGAAACATATCCAATGGTCCCGAACGGTGCCGGTGTTTATACCTGCACCGTCGGCTCGGGTATTTCAAAAAAATATCGTTTAAAAATTGCAACGGCAGATGGGCAGCAATACCTGTCAAATTTTGAAGTGGCACAAAATACGCCTCCAATTGACAGTATAGGCTACAAATTAACGCAAAACGGATTGCAAATTTATGTCAACACTCATGATCCCCGTAATAGCACGCATTATTACCGGTGGGATTATGGGGAAACCTGGCAGTTTCACGCAAAATATTTTTCACAATTTGAAATAAAAGATAATCAATTGCTAGTACGGGCAAAACAAATATATGGATGCTTTGGAAGTGACTCGTCGAGCAATATAGTATTAGGCTCATCTGCCAGTTTGCAGCAGGATGTAATTTATCAACAACCTATAACAGATATATTGGCCACCTCCGAGAAGTTGGAAACCAAGTATAGTATCCTTGTAAGAGAATATGCATTAACCGGCGAAGCTTTTAATTTTTGGACAAACCTCAGAAAGAATACCGAACAACTTGGAAGTATATTCGATGCACAACCGTCAACAATAAATGGTAATATTCATTGTATCAGTAATCCGGCCCTGCCTGTTCTTGGATACATAAGCGTTAGCAGTACACAGTCAAAACGGATATTTATCACAAATCTCCAGCTTCCTAACAATTTCTTTCCAACATATCCATATAACTGCGCGGAGGACACCGTTAAATGGGTCGATTTGCCGTCTATTCTTACAGTTGCACCAGGTATAATTGACGTAACAACTCAAGCGTCTAAAAATGGCTTTGTAATCGGCTATTTGGTAACAACCCCCATTTGCGCTGATTGTACGTTAAGGGGCACCACAACACAACCGTATTTTTGGAAATAACATATCAATGAAGAGATGAAGAATTTGAGGCTTTTTGTTTTTTTTACCGTTTTGATCATCAGTTGCAAAAAACCGTACCTGCCACCGGTTATAACGGCTCCAGGCAGTTTCCTGGTAGTGGAAGGTGTGATTAACAGTGGGTCTGATCCAACCGTAATTAAACTTAGTAAAACAGTTAATCTCTCAAGCGGTACAACGGCAAACCCACTACCAAAAGCTACAGTTACGGTTGAAGATAACCAAAACAACACCTATACTTTGACCGAAAGCTCACCAGGTAATTATGTTTCGCCAGGGTTGAATCTTAGCAGTTCGTTGCAATACCGCTTAAGAATAAAAACATCGGATGATAAGCAATATTTATCCGATTTTGTTCCGGTACTAAACTCCCCGCCAATTGATACAATTAGTTATTCGGCACAGAGTAATGGTTTAAATATTTACTCAGCAACACATGGCCCGACAAATAGTATAAAATATTACCGATGGGATTACCAGGAAACCTGGCAGATTCACGCCACTTATTTTTCTTACTTTAAATCAAACGGTGATACCGTTTTAGCACGGGACCTGGTTCATGACAACATCTATTATTGCTGGCAAAGTGACACTTCAAGCACTATCCTTTTAGGGTCCACGGCAAAGCTATCAAAAGATGTTATGGTTGATAATCCAATTACATTCATTGCGTCGACGGCAGAAAAATTGGGAACTAAATACAGTATTTTAGTAAGGCAGTATGCCTTAACTGCCGATGCTTATTCTTTTTACCAAAATATTAGAAAGAATACTGAACAACTGGGAAGCATTTTTGACGCACAGCCCTCAGAAATCCCAGGCAATATTCACTCTGTTACAAACCCTTCAGAACCTGTAATAGGTTATGTAAGTGTTGGCACTGTTTCCAGCAAAAGGATATTTATAACAAACCAGCAATTGCCAAATTGGCTACCGGCTAATCCGTATCCCTATTGTAAGCTTGATACTGCATTGTACAAATACGTTTGTCCTGATTGCAAAGGTCCGCCGATTAACCAGGTAAACCAGCTTATTAATTTTAAGAAGAACAATAGTGCTTACTTAATACCTGTTCAGGCAATTATGCCGCCTGGTAGTTCAACAGTTCTCGGATTTTCTGCCGCACAACGGGAATGTGTTGATTGTACTATAAGAGGTACTAACAAACAACCGGCATTTTGGAAATAAAAACACGGAAGATGAGGAGTTATAACCTGCTGATATTTGTTTTGATAGTTATGAGTTGTAAAAAGCCCTATAATCCGCCGGTTATCAGCTCTTCCAACAGCTACCTGGTAGTGGAGGGTGTTATTAATTCCGGTTCGGATTCAACTATTATTAAGTTGAGCAAAACGTTTGCGCTTTCCAGTTCTGTAACCGCTAATCCTGTAACGCAGGCTACTTTGACAGTTGAAAGTGACAATAATAATATTTACCCTTTAAAGGAAATAAAAGCAGGCCGGTATGTGTCGCCTGGTTTAAACCTTGACGTTGCTAAAAGATACAGGCTACGAATAAAAACAATAGACAATCAACAATACTTATCAGATTTTGTACCGGTGAAAACCACCCCGCCAATTGACAGCATTGGATTTAATATAACGGGAAGCGGCTTACAGTTGTATGCCAACACCCATGATGCTACTAATAATACCCGTTATTACAGGTGGGATTTTGAAGAAACCTGGCAATTTCATCCTAAATACCAATCATCCTATATAACTAATGGTAAAGAAATTGTGGGAAGGCAACCCAGCCAGGATATTTACACTTGTTTTGGAAGTGATTCATCGAGCAGTATCATAATCGGATCATCTGCAAAATTGCAGCAGGATATAATTTATCAAACTCCGGTAACTAATATACCATCTACTTCCCTAAAAATCGAAACAAAATATAGCATTCTCCTACATGAATATGCCTTAAGCGGTGATGCTTATTCATTTTGGACAAATTTGAAAAAGAATACAGAACAGTTGGGAAGTGTTTTTGATGCCCAACCTTCGCAAATAACCGGAAACATTCACAATATAAATAATACAGCGGAGCCGGTTATCGGGTACATTAGTGCCTGTACAGTTTCTACAAAAAGAATATTTATTTCAAATAGTCAATTGCCTTACTGGGTTCCTGCTTATCCTGACGCTTGTACCGCGGATACTTTTTATTTTTCACAACCACAAACAGGTATTAACCAGGTAGGAGAATTTATGATTCCAATACCACCAGGCAAATTAGCTTTATATCCATTTAGTAAGCCTGGCACATCAACGTTAGGCTATTTGGGTACAGATCCGGCTTGTGCTGATTGTACTTTAACGGGAAGAAAACAACAACCACCATTTTGGAAATAGTATGAGCAAGCGGAAATTAATATTGTTGGTGATAAAAGCGCTGGTTGACAGCCGAAAGCTTTATACACTGCCTGCCATTTCAGCGGATAGTCATTACATTGTGATTGAAAACAGTATTAAAACCGGCAAGCCATATCAATTAAAAAATTATACGAATCATATTTAAAATATTGAGCCAATTAACCATTAACAGATCTGATCATGAAAAACTTTTTTCAAACCGGCAGGATTGTATTACTCACCAGCGGGCTGATGTTGCTTTTATTAAGCAGTAAAGCCCAGGTAATACAAGAAGTACAAAACAGTTTTAACCTGTATAAACAAAGTGCTTTGCAAGAAAAGATCTATGTTCATACCGACAAAACAACCTATTTGCCGGGGGAGATATTATGGTTTAAGATTTACTGTGTAGACGGGAATGATCACAAACCGCTTAATTTAAGTAAAGTAGCTTATGTTGATATTCTGGATAACAATCAAAGCCCGATAGCCCAGGCTAAAGTGCTCCTTAAAAACGGCATTGGCAATGGTTCGTTATATATCCCTGTGTCAGTAAATAATGGTAACTACAAGTTTAGGACCTATACTAACTGGATGAAAAATTTCAGCCCTGAGTTTTATTTTGCAAAAATGATTACGTTGATTAATCCACTGAAAACACCTGCGATAGCAAAAGAGACTGTTGATACTTATGATGTCCAGTTTTTCCCTGAAGGGGGTAACCTGGTGACCGGCATAACAAGCAAAGTAGCTTTTAAGGCAATAGGTCAAAACGGGAAAGGAGTTAGTGTTAAGGGCGTCATAATCAATCAGCACAATGACACTGTTGCCCGCTTTAAATCTGTAAAATTTGGCATGGGAAGCTTTTCTTTTACGCCGGTAATAAACGATACTTATAAAGCGGTTTTGGCAGTCAATAATAAAACGCTGACTAAAGAACTGCCGCAGATCAATAATGCCGGTTACGTAATGAATTTGACTGATGACGGGTCGGGAAAATTGGATTTAGTAGTCAGTAGCAACAACAGCGCATCTGAAAATGTTTATTTGCTCGCCCATACAAGGCAGGATATCAAGGTTGCGGAAACTGCAGTTATATCCGATGGCAAAGCTCATTTTTTTATCAATAAAAGCAACCTTGGCGATGGTATTTCGCATTTAACCGTTTTTAATAATTCAAAACAGCCTGTTTGCGAAAGACTTTATTTTAAACGGCCGACCTATCAATTATTTATAAATGCCAGTGCCGATCAGCAACAATATGATCTGCGCAAAAAAGTAAATATTAATATTTCGACAAAAAATAAAGCCGGAAACCCTGTAAATGCCGAAATGTCAATAGCTGTTTATCGTGTAGATTCCCTGCAAAAAGTAGACAACAGTAATATTTTTAATTACTTATGGTTAAGTTCCGAGCTAAAAGGCGGCATTGAATCGTCTGATTACTATTTTAACAAGGTAACCCCCGAGACAGATGAGGCATTGGATAACCTGATGCTGACACAGGGATGGAGAAGGTTTCAATGGAGCCAGGTGATCGCAAACAAAACCGCGGAGTTTAATTTTTTACCAGAATATTATGGTCATATTATCACAGCTAAAATTGTTAACAGCGAAACTGGTGTCCCTGCTAAAAATGTGCTCACTTATCTTGGCATTCCGGGGAAAAGAGTACAATTGTATACAGCAAAGAGCGATTCATCAGGCCGGTTGATTTACTATACTAAAGACTTTTATGGCCCTAACGAAATTATTGCCCAAACCAATCAACTGGTTGACAGTACTTACAGAGTTGACGTTGCGTCACCTTTTTCAGAACAATATGTGAAAACCACCTTTCCACTATTTAATTTCACATCAAATACGTTTAATGCCTTAAAAGAACATAGCCTGGGTATACAGGTTCTAAATATTTATTCGGGCAATAAGATTAAACGCTTTTATGAGCCTGTAATTGATAGCAGTGCGTTTTATGGTAAGCCGTTTGCCACGTATAAGCTTGACGACTTTGTGCGTTTTACTACCATGGAAGAGGATTTGCGCGAATATGTTAAAGAAGATAACATAGTAAAAACAAGAGGAAATTTTCATATAAAAGTCCTCAGCGACCGTGGCTTCCTCGATGCAGGAGATCCGCTGGTATTGGTTGATGGTATCCCGGTTTTTAACATCAATAAAATATTTACCATTGATCCTTTAAAAGTAAGAAAACTGGAAGTAATGCCAAACATATACTATTACGGGCCCTCCGTTGAAGGTGGTATATTTAGTTTTACAACTTATAAAGGTGATCTTGGCGGTGTTGAGCTTGATCCGCGTGCTGTGGTAATTGATTATGAAGGACTGCAATTACGCCGGGAATTTTACTCCCCGGTTTATGATACCCAGGACCAGGTTGGCAGCAGAATACCCGATTTCAGAAATTTGCTGTACTGGTCACCGTCGGTAACCGCCTCGGGCAAAGAGCCTGTGTCTTTTTATACTTCAGACCAGCCCGGGAAATATGTCGGTGTGATACAGGGGATAACTGCTAACGGAGATGCAGCCAGTCAATATTTTACTTTTGATGTTAAATAATTTATAATTTCACATCAATGGGTGTGCTAACATAGGTTGACACCTGTTGTTCATCTATAGATAAAATTTATGCGGTTCGTTACAATTATAATGATTCCTTATATTTGTCCCGTATTTGTAAAATAGCATTTATGAAACTGAAACTAATAATATGCGCAATAACCCTAAGCATTACTACCTTAAACAATTACTGTTTTTCACAGGCCTATCCTAACTTAAAACCCGAGCCCCGGCTTTTAAAAACTGTTGAAAAAAACTTTACCGATGCAACCAGTCAGTACAAATTAATGACCGGCGAGTTGGCTCCCGGGCAGTTTCCGAAAAGTTATGATTCAATATCAGTAAAATTGGAAACCAGCAATTCGGGCTGGTGGTGCAGCGGGTTTTTTCCGGGGAGTTTATTAATGCTTTACCAGGAAAATCATGACGAAGCTTTGCTCATTGAGGCCAACCGGAAGCTAACGGAATTAGAAAAGGAGCAGTATAATACCCACACCCATGACCTTGGTTTTATGATGTATTGCAGCTTTGGAAACGCAATTAAAATAGAACCGGGCCAGGAATATAAACAGATTTTGATCAACAGTGCCAAATCATTATCCACGCGATTTAATCCGAAGGTGGGTTGCATCAAATCATGGGATTCAAAACCAACAGATTACACTGTGATCATTGATAATATGATGAACCTTGAATTATTGTTTTGGGCAACACGCGTAACCGGAGATTCCAGCTACTATAAAATCGCCGTGACCCACGCTAATACCACTATGAAAAATCATTACCGTGCAGATTACAGCTCTTATCACGTAGTAAACTACAATCCCGAAACCGGTGAAGTTCAACAGAAAAAAACTGCACAAGGATATGCAAATGAATCAGCATGGGCCCGTGGCCAGGTGTGGGGACTGTACGGCTTTATAGTAATGTACCGTGAAACAAAAGATAAAAAATACTTCGAACAGGCTAAACATATTGCACATTTTATACTTACAAACCCTAATCTTCCTGCGGATAAAATACCCTATTGGGACTTTAATGCGCCTAATATTCCGAATGCGCTTCGTGACGCCTCGGCAGGGGCCATAATGGCCTCGGCATTGCTGGAGTTATGCCGTTATGCAGACAAAAAAGAAGCTTTGGACTATTTTAATACGGCACAAACTATTCTTAAAAATCTATCGTCGCCGGTATATAAAGCCGCGGCAGGCACAAATGGCGGTTTTATTTTAAAACACAGCGTAGGTCACCTGCCACAGAAAACTGAAGTCGATGCTCCCCTCACCTATGCTGATTATTATTTTATTGAGGCGATGAAAAGGTATAAACAATTTGCCAAATGAGATTTAAGTTTTATGTACTTACGCTGCTTATATCACCTGCGTTTTATTTGAGTGCCGTTGCACAAAAGGTTACGCTTGATTATTATTTTAATCACGAAGTACATAAAAATGCTGCGGGCAAAACAGAGCGGTACCATTATTTATGGAAAGATAAAACAAACACGGGGTTTTCAATTTTTGGAGACGCTTTAAAAAAAGCAGGCGCCCAATTAGATACACTGGATAAAGCGCCGACCGTTAACAACTTAAAAGGTACAGCCATATATATTATAGTTGATCCCGATACAAAAAAGGAAAGTGCAAATCCTAATTATATCGAACTAAAAGACATTATAGAAATTACAAAATGGGTAAAAAGCGGAGGCATATTGGTTATGATGGCCAATGACAGTGCAAATGTTGAGCTACCCCATTTTAATAATCTCGCTGCTAAATTCGGGATGCATTTTAATGATGACCTTCAAAATCATGTAATTAACGATGAGCACTTTGAGGACGGAGCGATAATTACTGCCGGAAATCCGATCTTTAAGACCGCCCGTAAAATATTTATGAAGGACGTTTGCTCAATAGGCGTAAAATCTCCGGCAAAAGCAGGCTTAAAAAATTCAAATGGTGCAGTTATTATTGCGGTAGCCAGGTACGGTAAAGGAGCCATTTTTGCCGTGGGAGATCCCTGGTTATATAATGAATATACCAATGGCCGTTTACCGGCAGATTTTGAAAACGATAAGGCAGCTAACGACGTTGCCGGATGGCTTGTAAACCAGGCACAAAAAAATAACTAATAAACCGTTATTGTGATAAGAGACGAAGAAGCAAATACGAACTTTACATTACGTTCTGTAAAGTTCGCATTTGCTATACCTTCCGGTCGGCATTTTTTTATTACTTAACTCCCCGCATTTAAATACGCTGCCAGGTTATTGATACTTTTTGCTACTACGGCTATTTGGTCCTGTGCTTCGGTCCAGTTGCGTTGCTCAATTGCTTCACGAATGCCGGGCAGGGTTTTTACGCCGTAACCGGTATAAAATCCGGGAGCATAAATGGTATGCCGGTACCACGGACGGCGGGGCAGGCCATCTGATAATAGTTGCTGCTCTGCCTGGTAAAGCATTTTATTCAGCTTGTCGTGATCTTCCGTTGTCTGAGACGCCGCTGTCCACGTTGCAGCTAATTTGTCGGTAGTTTTTTTAAGGGTATCCAAAGCGGTTTTCAAGGACGCAAAGTCGAGCTTTGGCACCTCTGTTTTTGCTACAGGGGCCCGCTCATGTTTGGCTGGATCGGCGGCAAGGGCAAAATCGTTGGCTTTTATCAGCTGGTTTTCAATAGCGGTATTTTCACGCATCTTATCGGTCAGCTCAGTTAACTCTTTTGTGTATTTATCAATAGTAGTGTACAGGCTACGGAAATCAAATGGAAGCAGATCGGCATCAGCCATACGTAAAATAGCATGCCCGGCGGTTTCTGACAATGCAACGCCGTACGCAAAAGTAGGATCTTTAAAGCGGCGGTAATCATCAAACGAATCATATATGGAATGGTATTCCCCTCCGGCGTCTTCGCCACCAAAGGCGAGATCTAAGGTAGGGATACCCAGGTGCTGTAAAAAGGACGAAAAATCTGACCCTGAACCCAATGGTTCCAGTTTATCTCCTTTACGTTCCAGTATTTCTTTTTTGTCTTTTGCCGATGCCGCGTTCACGAGCTCACGCGCCCTTTTACGGTCTAATATACTTACATTGGTTTGCGGATCATTTACATTTTGAGTTATCTCGTCCATAAATGTTTCCAGCGCCTGCGAACCGCCGCCGTTGTAAAAACCACGTCCGTTGCCGTCAGAGTTGATATAGACTACGGCCTTCTGTTGCAATTCCTTCCCATGATCTTCGGCAAACTCCGTTGACCCTAGCAGGCCCGGCTCTTCGCCATCCCACGAGCAATAAACTATGGTACGTTTCGGCTTCCACCCGGTTTTGAGCAAATCACCCAGAGCCTTCGCTTCATCCAGCATGGCAGCTTGCCCGCTTAAAGGGTCGCCGGCACCGTTTACCCATGCATCATGGTGGTTGCCACGCATCACCCATTCATCCGGCCAAACCGTTCCCCTTATTTTAGCGATCACATCATAAGCAGGCACCATATCCCAATTGAAATCCACCTTTAAATGCACAGTTGCAACTCCGGGGCCAACATGATAGGTAATAGGCAAGCCCCCCTGCCAGTCGCGCGGGGCCACCGCGCCGTCCAGCGCAGCCAACAATGGTTTAGCATCGTGGTAACTGATAGGCAACACGGGTATCTTTAGTATCGTGACAGCATCCTTCCTGTCAAGGCGCTTAGCGTCTTTCGTGGCACCTGCGCCAGGTGTAAGCGGATCTCCCGGATAAATTACCATGTCCATTACAGAGCCGCGCTGAACGCCATACTCGCCTTTATACGCCCCCTTGGGGTATACATCGCCGGCAGTGTAGCCGTCATCTTTGGGATCCGAATAAATGATGCAGCCAATGGCGCCGTGTTCATAAGCTACCTTTGGTTTAATGCCGCGCCATGACTTGCCATATTTGGCTATTACAATTTTTCCTTTTACATCAATACCCATTTTGGCAAGGATTTCATAATCCTCGGGCAAGCCGTAGTTTACAAAAACAAGCTGACCGGTTACATCACCGTCTGCACTCCATGCGTTGTAGGTAGGCAACTGGTTAGCCTGGCCAGATGTAGCATCCTCCGCCAGCGCGGGTTCTTTTAGTAATGCGGTATATTGAGTGGGGCCGGTTAGCTCCAGCACACGGGTTTTAGGAGTTGGGTACAGCACGGTGTACATTTCGAGACGGGCATCCATCCCGAAGCTCTTATATTTTTGCAGGATCTTTTCGGCAACGGCCTTGCTGCCCGGCGAGCCAATGTTATGCGGATAGGCTGCAAGTTCTTTGATGGTTTCGCCAATGCGCGGCGCGCTCAGTGAAGCATCAAACGCCTGTTCGGTTTTTAATTCCTTTGCCGACGAAGCATCCGTAAAGCCAGAAATAGTTTTTTGCTGAGCCTGCGTTATGGCGGCTATAGCGATTAATCCGAGAGTAAAAGCTTTTTTCATTTATGAAGATCAGTTAAACTGTGAAAATATAGAATAAAAAACGGATTGACAAATGGTGAGGTGTAACAAAATCGTTCCCAATAAAGCGAATGAAACTTAAGACCTATAAGAAAGGATTAATAATGGTCAGGCTTTTGTTAATTACCATTCCGTTTTGCATATCCTCAGAATATAAAATCTCACATTGCCCTTCTATTGACGCCGCTTGTCTTTTCAGGCGTTAAGCTGAAAGCAAAATACCTATTCGTTTGCCAAAAAAAGCACAAATTTAGCCGGGGCAGTTACTTTTTATAACCCCTCATTCTAAAAACATATACATACCTGCAAAGTACACCACTTCTGTATTGCGTAATAACCAGTGGCTCTTCAAAACTTCTGAAATGATTGTTCACTTTGTTAAAAGTTCTATAAAAAAAAGTATTGGAGGGGACAATTAAATAGGCGGAGTCCCCGTCTTTTAATGCTGTTTTGTATTTATTGGTCCAATAATATTCGTGAATGTCAAAAATATCCCCCATTCCAATTACTTCTTGCCGGGTTTTACTGGATACATTAAATTCTATAGCGGCACCCGTATCCCAATTGGTGGCAATAATTGGGGCATTAAGAGGCATCAATTTTTTAACGACATCGCTTTTATATAAAGAATCAAATTTTTCTCCTGCTTCTTTCCAGCCATAACTATCTAAGGATAGGTCCAGGTTCCCGGTTTTTAACCCATATTTTTGTGTGGACATTGTTCCGGGAAAATGGTTTATGAGTAATATGTCCAGTACGGCAATAACAAGCATATATATCATCGCCCCCTTTATCACCTTTGGAATATTTTGCAGGCTGTTTTTAGTGCCGGTTGCTAATTTTACAGCCGGCAAAATTAAAAGGGTGGTATAGGCTGGTCCTGACCAATACGCAAACGTCTCCCTGGATAATGCTATAATTAATACTGTAATAATGAGGGGCAGGCTACAGAATAAAAGAATCATGGTTTCCTTTTTATCGACAGGCAATTTTCCCTTGAATGCCAGAATAACGGCGCTTATTAATAAAAAAACATTGACCGGGTTATTAGCGGCAATTTCTCCAAATACCTCTTTAACAAAGCCCGCCAAATATATCCCCGACCCTGTTATACTGACACGGCTGCTATGAAACTTATAAGTAATAAAATCATTTTGAACGTTCCAGATGATGATAGGAGAAACAATAATTAAAGTAATAACCGCCGATAAATAAATACCCCTATTTTTCAGCAAATTGCGATTGACTATTAATACATATAACAGTACTCCAAACCATAAAAAAACGCCATGCACCTTGCTCATAATGCACAGCCCTGCCGTTAATCCAAACAAACACCATAGCATATCCGACTTACGATCATTATCTGCTAAACGTGAAATTTTTATAAGAAGTAATATACTGGCAAGCCAAAAAACCAACTCCGGGCCATCGGGGATAATATTAGTCCCCGCAGTAACACTGCAATAAATGGAAGTAGTATAAAGTAATGCCGCATACCAGCCTGTTTGTACATTATTAATTAATGTACCAAGTTTGTAAATTAACCAGGTGCAAATTGCAGAAGTTAAAACGGCACCAAGACGAACAAAAATCTCATTATGAAACATAAGATTACCCGTTGTTAATCTTATCAGCCAGGCAACAATAGGCGGGTGATCAAAATAATTCCACTGAAGTTTCAGGGCATAGGTCCAGTAGTAAACTTCATCAGCCCCCAGTTCGGTTAAGGATGCAAAGAAAAGCCTTAAAGCTGTAGAAACAGCTATTAATAAAAGGATCTTTTTCTGGTAACTCAAAGCTATATTTCTTTATTTATATGCTCAGTTCATTTACAAAATCCTTCATCGCTTTGCCAGGGTCTTCCTGCTTCATAAAATTTTCGCCAATTAAAAAGCCGTTGAACCCGGCTAATTTTAATTGTTTAATTGTTTCCGGGTTGCTGATAGCACTCTCAGATATCTTTAAAAATTCAGCCGGTATATGCGGGGCTAAAGCATACGAAGTATCGACTGATACAGAAAAATCGGCCAGGTTGCGGTTGTTTACCCCAATGGCGTCCAAATTTGGATTGATGCTTTTTTCCAGCTCTGCCAGGTTGTGAACTTCCAGTAATACATTTAAACCAAGGCTTTTTGCCAGGGACGCCAGTTTTTGAATCTCATCGGGCGTTAAGATGGCAGCGATAAGTAATATAATATCGGCGCCTAATGATTTAGCTTCAATTACCTGGTATTCATCAATCATAAAGTCCTTACGCAAAACAGGTATGGTATTGGCTTTGCGGGCAGCAGTCAGGTCCGCTTTTTTGCCCATAAAAAAATCACGGTCGGTTAAAACCGATAAGGCCGAGGCTCCGGCCGCTGCATATCCGTTGGTAACCTCTTTAACGCTTACCTTGTCGTTAATGATTCCTTTTGACGGCGATTTGCGTTTAAATTCGGCTATAATGCCGGTACGCAACGGATCAAGCAAAAAATCTTTAAACGAGTAACAATCACTGTGAAAAAAATCAGACTCTTCCAGTTTAGTATAAGAGGTAAGTTTTTTTGCGTACTGTACTTCCTTTTTTTTGTTGATAACGATTTTATCGAGTATATTCATTTTTATAAGTTCATAGTCGATAGTTCATAGCCGATATTCCCAAATTTTTACTTCGGATTTAGACTACATACTAAAGAGCTAATTAATCCCAGTTGTTGCATTTGACCTTTTTAGCGGCCTAACCAATTTTGCATCAGTTCTTTGCCATATTCAGTTAACACCGATTCAGGGTGGAACTGTACGCCCCTCACATCGTATTGTTTATGCCTTAACGCCATTACAGAATTATCTTCCTCATCGATAGCGGTAATTTCCAATACATCCGGGATAGCTTTTTCGTCCACCACCCATGAGTGATAACGACCTACTTTAAAGCTTTCCGGTAACCCTGTAAAAAGCCTTTCGCCAGGGTTTGTTACCTTAATCGGCGTGGCGATGCCATGCATCGGTTGCTTCAAATTGTAAAGCTTACCGCCAAAAACTTCGGCAATAGCCTGCTGACCCAAACAAACACCAAAAATACTTTTTGACGGCGAATATTTTTCAATTACTTCCAGCAGCAATCCTGCTTCCGACGGAATGCCCGGTCCGGGAGACAGGATGATTCGGTCAAACGCATCCACATCGCCAATAGCAAATTTATCGTTTCTCCATACCTCGCATTGCAATCCGATCTCGTTAACCAGGTGCACCAGGTTATAGGTGAAGGAATCGTAGTTATCTATTATTAATATATTTTTCATTGTTACACACGCTTAACCCCCTCTCAAAAAAGGGAACTTGTTTAAAATTTTAACTAATCACTAATCTCTAACCTCTAATCACTAAATTTATAATTCCTCCGCCAGCTCAATCGCTTTTCTTAAAGCTGCTATTTTATTGTCCACTTCTTTTAACTCGTTTTCGGGTATTGATCCGGCAACGATACCTGCGCCTGCCTGGTAGTGCAGGGTGTTACTTTTACTTAAAAACGACCGGATCATAATGGCATGGTTAAAGTCGCCGTTAAACCCTAAAAAGCCGATTGCGCCGCTGTAAAAACTGCGTTTGCTTTTTTCATTTTCGTCGATGATCTCCATAGCCCGGTATTTTGGCGCACCGCTTAGTGTGCCGGCGGGATAGGTATCAGCAACCACCTTAAAGGACGAGACGCCCGGCAGCAACTTCCCGCTTACATGCGATACAAGGTGTATGAGGTGTGAATAATATTGCACCTCTTTAAACGCTTTAACCTCAACTCCTCCGCAATGGCGGCTCAGGTCATTACGTGCCAGATCTACCAACATAACGTGCTCTGCTGATTCTTTAGGATCGTTTTCCAACTGACGCGCTATTTCAGCATCCTTCTCGTCATCTCCGCTGCGTTTAAAGGTACCTGCAATAGGGAATATGCTGGCAATCCCGTTTTTAACAGTGATCTGCGCTTCGGGTGATGAACCAAAGATCCGGAAATCGCCATAATCAAAATAAAACAAATATGGCGAGGGGTTGATGGAGCGAAGCGCGCGGTAAACATTAAACTCATCGCCCAAAAACTTTCTTGAAAACGCCCGCGAAGGAACGATCTGGAAAACATCGCCGCGATAGATATGCTGCTTCATCTTGTCCACCACCGCCATAAATTCTTCGTTGGTAAGGTTTGACTGTTCGTCACTTTTACTTTCGAAACGGTACTCAGGGAAATTTTTGTTCCTGATGAGGTCGGCTAATTTTTCGAGGCCATTAGTATCTGTATCTCCCTCAGGCTGATTATGAAAAATATACAGCTCATTTTTAAAATGATCAATAGCGATGATATACCGGTATACATGATATTGCATCACAGGGATCTTACGGGTAATGTCGTCACATTCTTTTAAGCGGATGGTTTCAAAATGTTCAACCGCTTCGTGGGTAAAATATCCGAACAAGCCGTTGGATATTATTTTGGAAGGATTGTCAGTTACCTCAAAGCTGCCTATAAAATCATTAAGCTTGCTGATAAGATCAAATTCACCCGCCGGGAAATTTTGTTCGCTGCCATCGGGATAGGTCATTTTCAAAGCGCCCTCATTAAGTACCAGGCCGGCTATTGGCTCGCAGCAAACGTAGCTCAAACTATTTTCGCGGCTATGGTAATCGGAGCTTTCCAATAACAATGAATTAGGGAAAACGTCCCGCAGCCTTAGGTATATGCTTACCGGCGTGGTAGTGTCAGCCAGCAGCTTTTTGTGTGTAGTTATAACTTTATATTGTTTCATGTTTCTTTAATGTCCTTAAAATAAAAAACCCAGCGAATGAGGTTCGCCGGGTTTCTATTTAGGTTTATAATTGATTAATCGTTCAGATCAAAAAACGCATCCGGCTGCCAAAATTAATTGGTGCCACCAGTTGTTAGTATGAGTGTTTTTGATCATTGCGGTCACAAATTTATAAAGAAAATTGAATTAGCAAATTTTTTCTGAACTTTTTTGTTACATTCCTCCTAAAACAGGTATATGGCCTGCTAAAATAGCACCTATTGTCACCAAAAACGCTATGCTATAGAATATTGCAATGGTTTTGTGTTTGCGCTCGGGAAGGACTATTTTTTTTGATTTGCTATAACCTACAGTGATCAGCGCTATCGCAATAATCATCATTACCCAATGCTCAACCGTAAAATAACGTGTAGTTGCATTTTTCATGGTGC
>JAQNCM010000300.1 GCA_029237615.1 Mucilaginibacter sp. | reverse complement strand
GATACGGGAACTGTAAGCCCAGCAGGTACTTTGACGGATAGAAAGAATTTGCGATAATTTATGTGAGGATATTTTCCCTTTGGTTGAATACATTAAAAATATCATGTAAAACGCTTTGTTAATAGGGATGCGTGTATTTTGCAGCATGGTATACGCTATCACAGACTCTTCATAGCCGCATTTGGAACACCTGCGGCTATAAGGTAAATGCCCGTGCCCATAGTGAATATTGCCGCATTTACGGCAGCTATATCCTTTTTCCCATTTAAGGTCCGAAAGAAATTTAAAGCAGGTTTCCCGGTCGGGATATATTTTGCTGAATTCTTCAAAATCAACCTCTGCCGACATCACCCTGTCGTGCGTTATCTTCTCGATGTCCTGGTGAAGCATGGTATTATCTTTTTCAAGCAATACATTCATCCTTGAAATTTCTTCGGCCTGGTGCTGCAATAATTCATTAACAGATTTCAGTTCGTCATTTTGCTGCGCTATCAATGATGATTTTTCAAACAGCTCTTTGGTTCGCTCCTGTACCTGATCTTCCAGGCTTTTATTTAATGCATCTTTTAGCTCTTCGTTCAGCCGCAGTTGTTTTATCGCGAGGACTTGGGCTTCTTCCTCTTTCTTTTTTAATATCCTTACCTTATCGCCTATTGCAAAAGATATAAAAACCATCTCCATGATAAAGCAAAAACTCAAACTGTAATACATGGTCGCCGTAACTATAAACCACCAGATATTTAAGGCAATGAGGGTTTTTATGATAAAACCTGTGAGCAAAAAAGTGTAGCCGATAACAAAAAAACGGGCCGGTCTGTACCCTTTTATCAGCACATAACAACCGGTATAGCAAGCCAGCGTTAACGGTAATATTTCAATTATTTTATAGTTGAACCAGTTGTGATCCACCGTCAAGCACAAAACAAAAAATACGCAGCGCAAAATGATCACCCAACCTATCAGTTTATTTAACCGGGGTGCATTAACTTTTACATTTAATAAGCTCCGGGCAAAAAGGATGGAAAAAATACTGGCAGAAAATAAGGCCACACCATAAGCATTATGATTCCACACAGGCGAGCCTGGCCAGATATACTGGTAGGCAATACCATCTGCACACATTTCGTAAAGGCCTATGCTAAGATTGTAGGCAATATAATATAGGTATTGTTTTTGCCGCATGGCAATAAACATCATCAGGTTGTACAACCCGAAAACAAGGATCATCCCGTAAAAAATACCGAAGAAAAAATATTCATCCAGCGCATAACTGATAAACCAGTTTATGGAGCGCAATACAATAATAACATTAACCGGCTGATGCGATTTTATGCGGACATAATACAATTGTTCGCCGCTAAGGTTATTGGCCAAATTAAGACTGAAGTTTTTATGCTGATACAGCCTTGCTGAGAACGGACGGCTGCTGCCAAGAAAAGTGGCAGAATAGTTATGTTGTTTACCGGGCGAATAAACGGTAATACTGTCGATGGTCTGGTCAAAGAACTCCAGTATCCAGTTGTTTTTTGAATCGGGATTACCGGCTATTTTTATACGATACCAGTAGGTAATATTCGGATCTGCGGATACGGGCGTTGCGTCGTTATTTACTTTAAACCTATGGGCAAAAGCCGGGTTTTTAACTTGGGTGATTGTAAGATTATTATGGGGATCTTCCAGGTAATCAACCTGGTTATACCTGAATATTTGTTGTTTGGCAGTATCCGTTATTTTAACCGCTACCTGGGCAGAAACGCCTGTGACAAGGAATAATAAAAAAATTGGCGCAGGTATAAAAAATTTCGATAAAAACTTACACATACTGACAGGTATCCAGCTGCTGCTTTTGGATTGCAGACATAGCATCGGTTAAAAAAAGGCTTATAATTGGCTAAGGCAATGATAATGCTTTTCTTTTTTTAATCCTATTAAAAGTAAGTATTACAGTCATTTTTTGAGCGTGGAAAGAGATGGAAAAAACGGCAGCGTAAATTTTGACAGTACTATTTTGCATATGTTAGCAGCACATGGCGGCAACTTCGTTAACGAAATATTCAAAACATGAAAATAACGTCGTTAATGGCTTTACCAATTCCCAATTCTTTTTCCGGACTTTTGGTCTACCTCTAACATCCAATCACTATTTTACCAAACCTTAACATAAACTTAGTTTGATATTAATAAACTAAGTTTAGTATTGCTCAACATTCTTAGAGCAATTATGTCCATAAAATTAATAGTATTTGATATCGCCGGTACTACGGTTAAAGATGATCATGATGTAAGCAAGGCATTCCAGGCTGCCCTGCAAAAATCAGATTATGAGGTTCCGCTAGAGCTGATTAATCCGTTAATGGGATATGAGAAAAACCTGGCTATTAAACAAATTCTTCGTTTGCATGAGCACAATGATGCAAAGATCACACCGGAGCTGGTGAGTAAGATCCATAAAGAATTTGTAACGCAAATGATTGAACACTACCGGGTTGCGGAAGGCATTGAGCCGCTACCAAATGTAGAAGAGACTTTTAAATGGCTTCGCGATAAAGGGATACAGGTTGGTATTAACACCGGCTTTAGCCGTGATATTGCTAATACAATTGTTAACCGTTTACAATGGGTTGAAAAAGAACTTATCGATCACGTGATAGGCTCAGACGAAGTAGAACTTGGCCGCCCTCATCCATACATGATACAGAAATTAATGCTGGATGGTGGCATTGAAAGACCAAGCCAGGTGGCTAAAGTTGGAGACACAGAAGTTGACGTAAGGGAAGGGCAGAATGCCGGTTGCCGCTATGTTATAGGGGTAACAACAGGCATTTTTACACGCGGGGAATTGGAGCCTTACAAACCTACCCATATAGTTGACGATATAGCTGAAATACTCGAAATTATAGGCGGATAACCATGAGCGTCATTGATAGCCTGCGTGTAAAAGTTGCAAGGTGGCCGTATTCGCTGCTGTCTGTGCTGGCTGCCGTTTCAGCATTTGGTGCCTATACTTCTATGTATGCCTTCCGCAAAGCATTTGCCGCAGGAACTTTTACCGGGCAGCAATACCTTCATGTTGATTATAAAGTATGGCTGGTTATTGCGCAGATAATTGGTTATACCCTGAGCAAATTTTACGGTATAAGGTTTATTGCCGAAATAAACGCCAACAAACGCGGAATAACCATTTTGTCGCTTATTGGTATATCATGGCTGGCGTTGTTAGGCTTTGCATTGGTACCTGCTCCTTATAATATTATCTTCCTGTTTTTAAACGGCTTTCCTTTAGGGTTGATATGGGGCCTGGTTTTTGGCTACCTGGAGGGCCGCCGGTCTACCGAGTTTATGGCGGCTGTATTATCTATCAGCCTCATATTCGCGTCGGGATTTGTAAAAACAGTGGGGCGTACGCTGCTTACCGTTTTTCATGTAAATGAATACCGCATGC
>JAQNCM010000694.1 GCA_029237615.1 Mucilaginibacter sp. | reverse complement strand
TCGCTCAGCCGCGAGCCGTCGGTCCCGCCGCGGATCGGGTGGCGCAGCGGCTCGATGCCCTCCGCCCGGATCGCCTCCGCGGCCGCCTCGGTGACCTCGGGGACCGCGTCCAGATACCGGCGCATATTGCGGTACTGCTCGCGGACGGTGAACTCGAGCCGGGCGCGCGGCTCGGTGGCAACGACTTCGCCGGCGATCCGCTGAAGCAGCTCCACGTGCTGCTGGAGCCGGTCGTCGTCGAAGTCGCGGACGATCGCGCGGATCTGCGCACGCGCGGCGGTCCCGTCGATCTCGTAGGGGTGGATGAAGCCTTCGCGCCCGGCGGTCGTCTCGGGAGCCAGGGTATCGGCCGGCAGCGCCGCCACGATCCGCGCCGCCAGCCGCAGCGCGCTGACGAGCTTGCCCGTGGCCTGGCCCGGATGCACGTCGACGCCGGCCACGACGATCGTCGCCTCCTGGGCGCTGAACGTCTCGTCCTGGAGCTCGCCGAGCTCCGATCCGTCGATCGTGTACGCGCAGCTGGCCCCGAACGCCGGGATGTCGAACAGTGTCGCCCCCTCCCCGATCTCCTCGTCCGGCGTGAAGCCGATCTTCAGGGTCGGACGCGGGAGTTCGGGATGGGCCATCAAGTGGGCGACCGCGGCCATGATCGCCGCGACCCCGGCCTTGTCGTCGGCGCCCAGCAGCGTGTCACCGCTGCTAGTGACGATGTCGTGCCCGCGCTTGGCGGAGAGCTCGGGCATGCGGGCGGGCTCCAGCCGGGTGCCGCTCCGCGGGAGCTCGATCACCCCGCCGTCGTAGTTCTCGTGGACGATCGGCGTGACGCCGGACCCGGGGGCATCGGGTGAGGTGTCGAGGTGGGCGAGCAGGCCGATCGCCGGCGGGTCTGGGACGCTCGCGGGCACGGTTGCCGTCACATAGCCGTTGCCGTCCAGCTCGGCGTCAGCGAGCCCCAGCGCCTGCAGCTCGGACACCAGCTGCCGGCCGAGCTCGAGCTGCCCGGGCGTGCTCGGCGACGCTTCGCGCTCCCGGCGCGCCTGGGTGTCGACGCGCACGTAGCGTAGGAAGCGCGCCAGCAAGTCCGGGGCGATCGCCTCGGCCAGGGGAGAGGTGTAGGGCTTGGCACTCATCGTCTCGCGAGGTCCGCGCGGAAGCTGCCGGCGGCGAACCCATTCAGCCATGTTAATGACGTCCCGGTGGAGCCCGGCCGAGACGCCGATCCGTCGAGGGCCGGGCCCGATCGCTAAAGCATCCGTACTGCGCTGCCGATATACAACGGAGTGGTTGGGGCGAGCGCATCGGCACGTAGGATCGGCTCGACTCGTTGGGCCGGCGTCGGGCGCACGGACTGCGCCGACGCATGGTCAGCCGGTGCGATGGCGACATCCGCGGCACTCGACGGACGCCTTGCCGAACTCCTGCTGGTGTTCAGTACGCCCCGGCTCGCCGGTGAGGAGCTGCTGGCGGGCGTGGCCGACCTGGCCAGGGGCGCGTCGGTGGTCGGCTGTTCGGCCGCCGCCGATATCGGTCCCGACGGCGTGGGCGAAGACGGAGTGCTCGTGCTCGCCCTCGGCGGCGCGGGGTTCCGCGCGCGCACGGCAGCGGCGCCCAGTCACAACGGTCCGCGCAGCGCCGGACGGGTGGTCGCCGAACGGCTCGGACCCTGCCGCTCTCGCGGTGACGAGTTCGTGCTGATGCTCAGCGCCGCCCATGCCGGTGATCAGAACGAGGTGGTCCGAGGCGTATACGGCGTGCTGGGCGGTGCGGTGCCGCTCGTCGGCGGTACCACCGGCAACTTACGCACCGGCGAACCCTCGCTGCAGTTCCATGGTGCCCGCGTCACGCTCGACGGGGTCGTCGGCGCCGCCGTCACCAGCGACGGGCCGTTTTCGATCGCGGTCGAGCACGGGTTGCGGCGGATCGGCGAGCCAATGGTCGTCTCCCGCAGCCGGCACGGCCGGATCCTGGAGTTGGACGGCGAGCCCGCGCTCGACCACTACCTCGGATCGCTCGGGGCACCGGCCGAAGCCTGGAGCGACGCCGGCGCCTTCGAGGCCTTCGCCGCAGCTCACCCGCTCGGGCTGAGCTTGCGGGGCGGCTCAGTTCAGGCCCGCAGCGTGGCGGCTGCCGGGTTCGTCGAGCGCACCCTGGAATGCGTCGCCGACGTCCCCCAGGGCGGACTCGTGTGGGCGGCCACGACTGATCGGGCCGCAGCGCTCGCCGCGACGGAGCGGGCCTGCGAGCAGGCGCTGGCAGGACTCGAGGATCGCCCTCCTCAGACCCTGCTGGTGTTCGACTGCCTGGGACGACGCCGGCTGCTCGGACCCGACGGCAGCCGCGCAGAGCTCTCGCTGATCACCGGGGCGGCCGCCGGCGCAGCCGTGGCCGGCGTCTACACGCACGGTGAGATCGCCCGCACGCGCGGCCTAAACGCGTTCCACAATGAGACGATCGTTGTCCTCGCCCTCGCCTGAAGAGTTCCGCGCCGGGACCAGCGAGAGCTGGCCGGCACAGCAGCTGGCCGCGTTCCTGGCCGCGGTCTCCGCCTATCCCAATCCCGAGCTGGCCACGCGCCACGCGATCGAGCGGGTGGCCGAGGCGCTGGACGCTGAAGTCGTCGCGGTCGTGCGGCGCGGCTGCCGGACCCTCGCGATCGGCTTTCCCTCGGGCGAGGTGCCCGAGGCCGAGCTCACCCAAATCGCCGAGCAGCGGGCCACTCAGCCGACCTTCGCCGAGTTACCGCCGCTCGGTCGCTGCGCCGTCGCGCGCGAGCCGCTGGATCCCGAGCGACTGGAGTGGTTGCTGGTGGCCCGGCGCGCCGGCCGACTCGACGGAGCCGAGCGCGACCTCCTGCGCGGAATGGCGCGTGTGCTCGGTCTGACCCGGGAGATGCAGGGCCGCCGTCGCCTGCTGGAGCGCGTTTCAACGATCCAGCGACAGCTCGTCCACCGCGGCTCGCCCGACGAGGTGCTCCAGGCGATCATCGCC
>JAQNCM010000677.1 GCA_029237615.1 Mucilaginibacter sp. | reverse complement strand
AATACGGTCAAGCAGGGGTACTGAGCTTTGCATAGATGTTTTGAATTTTCCTTCAAAAACGTCTATTTCTGCGGCTATGGGTTTTTTGATTTCGTCGATGCTCAGCATTAAACAAAACAAGCTTTATATGTAACAATTGCCTGTTGGCAAGGTGTAGCAAACATAAGGTAAAATTATTTATTCGCCTTCATACCAATTATTTTTTTAACCGGCTTTAAACCATTTAATTTTTATTTGCTCCAATAAGCGGGAATAATTTTGTTTTATTATGGTTATAAGCGAGGCCTGTTTTACGGGCTTCGCTTTTTTTATTGGCTAAAGGCAATATTATTTTACCTTTGCGATCTTGTTAGTAAAATCTACCAGGGCAGATGGCATTTCAAAGAGAAATGTTTTATAAATCTGCTGATGGATATATTTATCTAAAACAGCAAGAAATTATATAGATACGGAGAGGTGTCTGAGTGGTCGAAAGAGCACGCCTGGAAAGTGTGTATACGCCAAAAGTGTATCGAGGGTTCGAATCCCTCCCTCTCCGCCGGATGCCCTGGCTTAATGTCGGGGCATTTTTTTTGAGCGTGGACGCTAAACACTTTTGTGCGGTCAAGCGGACGTATGTTTGAATTGAGATTAATTAGCCGTTAATTTTGTTGGAGAGAGAAAAGAAAGTTATTTTACCTGCTTTCAGAAATAGCTCGATGCTATAATTATGTTGGGGTCATGATCCCGGGCACCTCCAGCGTAGCGCACCTGGAGGAAAATATGCAGGCCGCAAAGCTGGAATTCACTGACGAGGTACACAGATACCGAACAGCATATCGCCTCAATAACAGTAGTTTATTTAACAAAACAGGCATTGCTGTATATCAAACTCGAATCAAATTATTCACTCGCAAGAAAATAATTTGGTCAGATTGTAACATTTATGATACACATTACGTAATGATGTTTATTAAAAAACTTAAATTATCCTTATGAAAAAACTTAAATTATCCTTTTTGGCAATTCTCCTCGTAGGAGCGGTTGCCTGCAAAAAAAACAGCATTTCAACAACCAACATAACAGTATCGGAGGCGGCTGATATAATGGCCGGATCATTATCAAGAAACTCCAATGGATTGGCAAACATGGGCGATGATGCCGGTTTTCGCGCTCAAAAGTACATCGACTCTAGTTTCAACTGTGGCTTCATAAGGAAAGATACCAGCTCCAGAACAAGTGCATCAGGATCGTCGACAACTTACAGCTATGGTTTCGGGTACTCATATACCTCAAACTGTAATGCAGCCGGCATGCCCGACAATGTTACCGGTAAATTAAATTACACCGGTACGTTTAGTAACCCGCACCTTTCATCGACAAATACAGGAAACGTTAGCTTTACTGTTGCCGGTTTTTCAACCACTGCACCCGCATACGTGTTAAACGGTGTCTTTATACGTAACGGTTCATTCGCTTCTAAAACTGACACTACCAATCATGGCAGTCTCCATATAGATATCGAAATTCATAACCTGATGCTGCTTAAACCGCACCGTGACATTGTTGGTGGTAATGCTACCTTCACCATAACAGGTACCATACCTAAAAAGGGTGCTTTCAGCTTTACCGGAACAGTAGTATTTAGTACTGACGGAACAGCCAAAGTAACTATAAGCGGCACTACTTATTCGGTTGATTTAACCACAGGAGAAAAGACTAAAATTTAATAATAAAGCATAATAATTTACCTATATTAAACATGTGAAAAGCCCATGGCAGTAAATGGAGGCCGCTGAAAAAGTCCTTTAGAATTAGCGGATAAAAAAAGGGGTAGAAAAACTAATTTTTTCTACCCCTTTTCCGTTATCTTAAAGTCGATTTAGCAATGCTTTAAGATGTTAACTCAACAGCAAAAAATCCAATTCAGTGTATTTTCTGGGTTATATGATCTGATCGTTTCCAAAGACCATCTTCTTCGCAAGATCAATGAACTAATAGATTTCAATTTTATTTATAAAGAACTGGTAGACAAATATTGTTCTAATAATGGACGTACGGCAGAAAGCCCCATATGCATGTTCAAATATCTGTTGTTGAAAACGATCTATACCGTCTCGGACGTTGATGTCGTTGAGCGTTCACGATACGACATGTCCTTCAAATATTTTCTTGAAATGTCGCCAGAGAAAGAAGTTATCAATCCCAGTTCATTGACAAAGTTCCGAAAGTTGCGACTGAAGGATACCAATCTATTGAACCTATTGATCAGCAAAACTGTCTCTATAGCCATTGAAAAGGGTATTATCCGATCCAGGTCCATTATTGTTGATGCTACCCATTCCCTGTCAAGATCAAATCTATATTCAGCACTTGAAGTGTTGGGGAGCGTTCAAAACTACTTCGAAAAACGGTTTACGCTGCAGATGAGGACATGAAAGACCGAATACCGGAAAAGAATGATTCCAATGATCTGGAAAAGGAACTATCTTATTGCAGGGAACTTGAAAAGCATGTCAGATCGGATCAAACGTTGAGTTTGATCCCTACGGTCAAAGAAAAATTGAACCTATTGAAGGAGACGATAGAAGATACGCAGGAAAACTACGCGCTTTCAAAAGACAGGGATGTCAAAACCGGCCATAAATCAGCTGACAGCTCATTCTTTGACTACAAGACCCATCTGGCCATGACAGAGGAACGTATCATTACCGCCGCTATGATCACCTTCGAAGAAAAAGGAGACGGTCCGGAGCTTCCGAAACTTTTGGAGATCAGCCAGGACAACGGGATTGGAGTAGATACAGTTATCGGCGATTCAGCTTATTCGGGGAAAGAAAATCTTGAGCTAACAGGTGAACAGGATATACAGGTCGTGGCCAGGCGAATCCCTCAATAACCCAAGGCTTTAGAAAAGATGAAGACGGGTTTGATTACAATAAGGACGCTGACATGTTTGTGTGCCCTGCGGGTCATCTGGCCATTCGAAAAGCGCGCCAGGGGGAAAAGAATGTTGGAAAAAACCAGGTGTATTACTTTGACGTTGAAAAATGCAGAACCTGTCCATTAAGGGACAATTGCTATAAAGCTGGGGCAAAGACCAAACCTATTCGGTAACCATAAGATCAGACATGCACCGCCAACAGATAGCTTTTCAGGAAACGGACCATTACAAAGAAAAAATAAAACACTGATATAAGATTGAAGCAAAAAACAGTGAGTTGAAAAAAACGTTCATGGCTATGGGCTGGCAACATCTTATGGGA
>JAQNCM010000545.1 GCA_029237615.1 Mucilaginibacter sp. | reverse complement strand
GTCGGCTTGGAGATGGCGTGCGCCGAGGTCGAGGCCGCCCTGATCGCGGGCCGGGCGACGGCGGCGGCGCGGACGACCTTCGCGGCCGTTGACGTTGTCCGGAGCATTATTGTATTAATTTCTTTTTTTGTCGCGGGTAGAGGGGAGATGGGGTCCAATTGATTTGAGAGCTCCTGGGAGCAGAGCAGGTCGGACTGTCGCCGTGGACGTGTGAGGTGAGGTAGGGATTGGTAGCGTAGTTGGCGTGGTGTTTGCTAAGAGGTATGAGTCTTTTTTGGGTCATACGACTCGGCTAAGTCAAAGTCACGTGACCCTAGCAAACAGCCAATTGCTGCTCCATCGTCTCCGTCTTGTCTTGTTCTTCTTAGAATATGTATCTTAGCTACGGTTACCGGAACATGTCAAAAGGTACAGAATTAAAGGTGCACATTCATCCGACTTTAGAGTTGTATCAGAGATGTACAGATGAGATAGCTCATTTGCAGCTGACGTGCATTAACCTTCCGCCTCAAATCGGTCTAACCTGTACTCATACCGAGTTTACGTCTCTGAGTCGGGGCGTTCATGTGGCCTTGAGAAGTTCCCCTGGCTCGATGTCCGCCTCTTTTCATCTTCTTTTCCCGAGCCGTGCAGCGCCTGTACTCCTTTTAGGGCATACATCTCCGGCAAAATTAGTCTTCTGATCGCATCCTCCACTGTTTCTATGAGCTTGGGGTTGTTGAGCGCGGAGGGCTTGGGTTTGTTGATCGCGGAAGCCGCCGATATTTGGGGCCTGGTACTACTAGCCGAATCAGGAGACGAAGCATGTTTCCTTTGGGCTTCCAATCTGCCACCGGCCTGTGGAGTACTTTCTGTGTCGCGTGAGGTCTTGCTCTTGCTCTTGTGTTTGCGTGCTTTGGGCTCGTTCGGGTCGTTCTTGCGGTGTGTAAGCCTCTTGTCCTCATTTCTTGCCCTTATCTGGCGCTCGCGGATGCTGGGGCTTGCGCTTGGCTCAGATCCATCGAGGAAGGCATCCCACGAGACGGAAGATACGTCACTAGGTGATGGATTTTTGATATCCAAATGTTTTTTGAAACTGGGATATGGGAGATCTACAGGCAGCCTTCGGGAGGAAGTGACCTGGCGGGTGCCCGCTACGCGCCGCTTCGGCGGACGTCTGACTCTCGCAGATGGCTCGCGGGTACTCGCGTTGGAACTGACCTTTCCAATCTCAAAATACTCGAGAAGAAGTGATGTCTGGGAGCTGTTGATTTTTTTGCCGCCCTTTAGGATGACTTCTTCGACCTCTCTGGCGGGATCGGGAGCCTTTCCGACGGAGTCGGATACGCCTGGCCACTTCATAGCCGTAGGCTGGGGGTCCGGTAGATCAGAAGTCCCTCGTAGATCAGGAGTCCCTTGAATCGCTGACCGCACCGTGACTAGGGACGGGTGCCTGGGGACAGAACTTGCTGAAGCACCTTCCAGAACAGGACTGATGCCACGGCGTTCTGCCTGGCATGGAACATATTGCGAGGGCGACGTTTTCAGTTCTGGGGTTCGGCAGGTGACAGATTGGACCAGCAGGGAATCTGGTTTTCCAAGTTCCACTTCCTGTACCGGTTCATCGGGGGGTAGTTGATCCTGGGGCTCGGTGCCTTTGTCCTTGACCGGAACTCGATCGTGGGCTCGTAGGGCAGCCTTCTGCTGCACGAGTCCTTCCAGGGCCCGAATTCGGGCTTCTGCTTGCTGAAGTCTCAGGCATACTGCTTCGTGGACGGCACTCTCGACTACCACCTTAGTAGTGGGAGTCGCCGTCTTGTCTGATGACCGACTCTCTCTCTCCATCCCGCTCTCTGCGTCGCTCTCCTCGACTGTGGTTGTAGGCCCGACCTTCTTTGTCGCCCCTAGCGCCTTCCTTGTCGAGACTCTGCCCACGGTGCGTCGGTATGCCTTGCTGCCGAAGCAGATTTCGTCGAAGGGGAAGCGGGTATGGCTGAGAACAGAGTCTCGGTCGCCAAGGACGCTGTCGTCTGAACCGATCTCTGAAGCTACCGAGTCGAGATAATTGTCTTTGTATGCAGGGTATGTAGGAACCATGTCCTCAAGACCTAAGCGAGCGATGTCGAGCGTGGCCCTGTTCTGTTGCAACAGGTCTTGCATA
The DNA here is from genome assembly GCA_029237615.1 of Mucilaginibacter sp. Taxonomy (GTDB): domain Bacteria; phylum Bacteroidota; class Bacteroidia; order Sphingobacteriales; family Sphingobacteriaceae; genus Mucilaginibacter. The sequence continues at coordinate 1,690 of JAQNCM010000545.1, read as the reverse complement.
TCTTGTACGGAGCGTCTACGGAGAGTGTCTGTCAGCACATATAGTAGCAATGGTTCCTGCATGACATACAAACTCAGCGCCTGCACCAAGAGCATCAGGCTCCCCTTCTTTGCCTCCAGTCTGCCAAGAAGGCGTCGTATATCCCCGCCGATCCACCAGACTCCAAGCCGGGCACGCCAGTCGTCACGCTCAAAGAAGCTTTCGAACTCCTCGTCGATACGCTGCAGCGTGTCAAGACATCCTTTGACAGAGACATCGAAAACGTCGTCTAGCCGGAAGCGCCAAATAGCTCGAGGGTCGTGCGCAAGGGCCGCTTCAACCTGGCGCAAGGCACCTTGCGTGATGGCGATATCGTCTTCGATGTCGCGCGCGAGGGATGGTGCGTCTTTAAGCTGGTCAACCACTTCCTTCACAAATACTGTTGTCTTGAGAACATTCGCCGCGAGGCTGAGGGCGCCTGTTGTTATACTGAGAGGGTCCATCTATGCCAGATCAAGGACGCAAAATGGTTGCTATGAACCGCTGGTGTCAGGATGAATCAATCCAGTCCTGTCTTTGACGAGCTTTTAGGATTGACTATAGAGGTTGGCCAGGGGAGACCAAGCTCCAGCTGGACTTGGGTGGTGTCAACCACACTTCCTGTCCCCGCCATGACTGATGCAGGCGAAGCCGAGCTAGGCGTTCTTGCGGGCTCAGGGCTGAGTTCATGTGCATCTGCAGTGCGCATCTGGGCTGGTAATCAATGGGGTTGAACGCCGCGCCGGTACGGCCACACACAGCCCCGTACAATAACAATAGTGCGATTCCTTCCACACTTTTGAGCAATACACAGTTACTGACTTCGTGGGAGTGTGCATGTGAAGGGGGCCGACTCAATGGTCGTGATCTTATAACGGCGTCTTCGCAACAAAACCCGTAACGCCTATATTCTATTCCGTCTATGCTTTACAGCGGTTCCCTGAAAAACTGGCTTTTCGTCCGAACAAAATTATTGCCCCTTATTTTGGCTTCCCGACGACACTGCGCCTGGGTTTTGGGACGGTATTGACGATGCCGGAGGCTGACTTTGGGATCGTATGGTGCTACACTTGCGTCAACACAGCCAACCCATATGTGTATCTACCTTTTCGAGTATCTTGTGCATACCTCTGAATCGCGTCTTCCTTCTGTTCCGTAAGGCTAGGCTTGAAGACGTAAACACCTGCTCCCATGTTAGCGTCATTATACGAGACCTCGGATCAAGCTGGACAACCATTGGCTATGCCGACCGCAATGGCGAGGAGCGGTGGCAGGTATCTCTTGGTGAATGACATGTTATATGATTATTATGTTCATCGTGCCGATACCTTTGAGGCATGAGATGCCCCGTGAAGCCCGAGCTGTTCTTCACAAGTAAGAAGTGGCCTGTGCGGGCAGCCATACCCCACTTACACTTTGCTACCCCACACGACGTCGCGTCTCCAAGTTCCAGGGCGCGTTTGCCTGTGGCACTTAACGACTGCTGGACAGCAGCACGTACCCGATATCCCTAATTGCCAGCATGCACCCTCAGTTCTGACACTAACCATGCGATTCTGGCGCGATGAGAAACTGGAAGGAACTGGGAGAGGTACCAGATTCGGACGACGAGAGCCTCGATAGCCCCGAATCCCAAGACGAAATCCAGCATGAGCAGCTGGTCGACAACCAA